>JAFLDG010000008.1 GCA_017302495.1 Burkholderiales bacterium | reverse complement strand
CCCGCTGCCGCACGCCGGCGCTCGGCGGGCAGCGGCTGTGCTGCGACGGTTGCGGCGCTGAAGGCTGGCGCTGGCATTCCTGCCGCAACCGGCACTGCCCGCGCTGCGGCGCCCGCCAGCGCGAGGCTTGGCGGGCGGCGCGCATGGCCGAGTTGCTCGACGTGCCGTACGCCCACCTGGTCTTCACGCTGCCGCACGAACTCAACGCACTGGCCGCCGTGCAGCCGCGCTGGGTGTGCGAGGCGCTGTTGCGCGGCGTGGCCGACACCTTGACGCAGTTCGCCGCCGATCCCCGGTGGCTCGGCGGCATCGGCGGCTTCACGCTGGTGCTGCACACCTGGAGCCAGGACCTGCGGCGCCACATCCATGTGCACGCGTTGATGGCCTGCGGGGCGCTGGGCCGCGACGCCGACGGTGCGAGTTGCTGGGTCGCGCCCAAGCGATCTCGGCGCTTCCTGTTCCCGGTGCACGCGCTGTCGCGGGTGTTCCGGGCCAAGTTCCTCGAGGTGCTGCGGCGCGCCGAGGACGGCGGCAAGTTGCCGCGCGATCCGGCCGCCGACCCCGCGCAGCGCGATCGGCGGCGTCGCGCGCTGGCCACTCACGACTGGGTGGTGTACGCCAAGACGCCGCTGGCCGGTCCCGCGGCGGTGCTGGACTACCTGAGCCGCTACACGCAGCGCACCGCCATCGGCACGGAGCGACTCGTCGCCATCCGCGGCGACGAGGTGCTGCTGCGCGTGCGCGCCGACGAGCACGGCGGCAAGCGGGTCGTCGCCGTCGACGGCGTGCAGTTCGTCGCTCGCTTCCTGCAGCATGTGCTGCCCGGCGGCTTCAAGCGCATCCGCCATTACGGGTGGCTGGCGCCGGCAGCCAAGACGGAGCGCCTGACCTTGGCCCGAGCACTGCTGGCGATGCCGGCACCGAACCCGCGCGCCGCCGAGGACGCCGCCGCCTTCATGCGCCGCGTAGCCGCCATCGACATCGATCGCTGCACGCGCTGCCACACGGGCCGCTGGCGTTGCGTGCAGTTGCTGCCGGCCGACCGCGCGGCGCTGGCCGCGATCGCCGCCGCCTGCCGGGGTCCGCCGTGAGGCGCAGCGTGTGTCTGGCAGCGCAACGGTTCATCGCGCAGCACCGCGCGATGCGGCCGATGCCGTGCCTGCGGCCACCACGCCCTCCTCGTCGCCGAACACATCGGGCCTGCAGCGTCGCATGTCCGGCCGATCCTCCACGGCCACCGGCACCGATGCCGCCGTTCGCGTCGGCGCAAGCCGCCTGCGGCCCTTGCGTCATTGCCCGCAGCGGCGCCTGAAACTTACACTGCCCATCCCACCGCCGGTGCGGCGGTTCAGTTCAACGGGGTTTATCTGACGCGGGTCGCGCCGGACGCTTCGATGCCGTCGCAGCGCGTCAGATAAACGCTATTCGTTGGGCGACAACGAGTCTTCGGCGCGCACAACGACACGCGAAGGCTCCTCGGCATTCGGATGCCGGGCACCTGCCTGCCTCGCTAGTCAGTTGAGCGTCTGACGCGCTGCCTAGAATCGCACACTTCAAGACATCGGGGCACTCCTTGGACACCCAGGCGCAAGTTCTCAGCATCCTCGAAACGGCCCTGAACCTGGGCGGCCGCAGTTCTGGCTTCAGCGCATCGACGCCGCTGCTCGGCGCGTTGCCCGAACTCGATTCGATGGGCGTGGTCGCGCTGATCACCGCGTTCGAGGAACGTCTGGGCATCACCGTCGACGACGACGAGATCAGCGGCGACACCTTCGCTACCGTCGGTAGCCTGCGCGACTTCGTCGCTTCCAAGCTCGGTCGTTGAGGCGCTCCGTACCGGCACCGCGATGAACGTGTACCTCACGTTTGATGTCGAGGTCTGGTGCAACGGATGGTCCCGGCTCGACGAGAACTTTCCTTCGAGCTTCGAACGCTACGTCTATGGCCGTTCACCGGAGGGGCAGTACGCGCTGCCGCGCACGCTGGAGATCCTGAACGCCCACGGCCTCGTGGGCGTGTTCTTCGTCGAGCCGCTGTTCTCCGCCCGCTTCGGGGCGTGTCACCTCGAGCAGATCACGCGCCTCATCCTCGATGCGGGTCAGGACGTACAAATGCATCTGCATCCGGAATGGACCGACGAGATCCGCCCAAGGATCATCGCCGACGCCGACCGCAAGCGGCAGCACCTGACCTACTACACGCCCGAGGAGCAGGTGACGCTCATCGCCTTCGGCAGGTGGCTGCTCGAATCCGCGATGCAGCGGCCCATTGGCGCCTTCCGCGCGGGCAGCTTCGCCGCCAATCGCGACCTGTACCGATCGCTGCTCGCCAATGACATCGCCATCGACAGCAGCCTGAACGCCTGTAACGACTACTCCAGCGGCACCCTGGAGTCGGTCAGACCCTGGAACGGCAGGTGCGTCGTGGACGGCATCGACTGCTACCCCGTCACCGTGCTCCGCGACGGCTTCGGCCGCGCGCGTCATGCTCAGGTCGGGGCCTGCAGTTTCCAGGAACTGAGCGGCGCGCTGCTCGACGCAGAGGCGATGGGCTGCTGCGACTTCGTCATCGTCTCCCACAACTTCGAGATGCTGAAGCCTGGGTCGTCGCTGCCGGATCACATCGTCGAGGGCCGTTTCGACCGCCTGTGCGCGTTTCTCGCTGCGCATTCGGACCGGTTCCGGGTCGGCAGGTTTCCGCCTCCCGGCGGGTCTGAACGGCGCCCCCCCCGCCCGCCGGCTGCCTCAGCATGGGCAACAGCCGTGCGGCATGGCGAACAGCTCGCACGCCGCGTGCTCCGATAGCACATGAACCGACCCCTTTCGATCTACCTCGACTTGGTCCGATTCGTCGCGGCCTGTCTGGTCTACCTGTATCACTCGAACATGCGGTTGCTGGTCACCGAGCCCCTGCCGGCCAGCCAGTACGGCCATCCGTCGGTGATCGTTTTCTTCGTCCTGTCAGGCTTTGTCATCGCCTACGTTGCGGACACGAAGGAACGGCACTGGATCGACTTTGCATCGAGCCGGCTCGCACGGATCTACTCTGTTGTGGTACCGGCGATCGTGCTGACATTGATCCTCGACTTTTGCGGGCGCAGGCTCTACGCGGAACTGTACGACTACCCGTTCGACCACTTGGCCCTGCGGATGGCAGCAAGCGCGCTGATGCTCAACGAAGTCTGGTTCGTCTCGATCACGTACCTTTCTAACGTACCGTACTGGTCGATTAACTACGAAACTTGGTACTACGCATTGTTCGGACTCGTGTACTTCCTTCCGCGCCGCTCAGGGCTGCTCGCAGCGGCAGCGATCCTGCTGATGCTAGGGCCGAAGATTCTGCTTCTGCTGCCGGTCTGGGCCGCTGGCGTCGCGCTTTACCGTTGGCGCCGGTTGCAGCAGATATCGCCGGCCTTCGGAGCGGCACTGGCGATCATTTCGTTCGTCGCGATCCCGTTGTTCCATTGGATCGGCATCTTCTCGGGCATCACCGCATGGACCGCCGCCGTGCTGGGCGAGCACTGGTTTCGCGAACTGACATTTTCGCGTTTCGCCGTGGGCGACTACCTTCTGTGTCTGCTCGTGATGATGAACTTTGCCGGCATGCGCCGCATTGCCGATCACTTGGCGCCGGTGCTGCTTGCCATCGAACGCCCAGTGCGCGCGATGGCAGCGTATACCTTCACGCTTTACTTGATGCACCAGCCATTGTTTCTCTTCTGGGGTGCCGTGATCCGCGGCGATCCTGATGGCCTCGCATACTGGACAACGCTCACAGTGGCCACCGGCCTGTCCGTAATCACCATTGGAACTCTCACCGAGAACCGACGCCAGGGATTGAAGGTCTGGATTCACCATCTCCTGACGGCCGCTACCTGGCGGACGAAGACGCGCCGTAGCGCGGTCTGAAGCTGGTTCGTAGACTATGGCCAGCCCCAGCGCCACCCGGGCGGCAATCACCCGGCAAGCGGACCTCCCCGAGGTCTGCCAGTTCCTGCACGAGAACCTCGGCCGCCGCTTCTCGGCGCAAGCATGGCGCGATTCGCTACTTCAGAACTGGGCCACCGAACGCCCGAACTTCGGTACGCACCTACGTCACGACGGCAGAGTTGTGGGCGTGCTCTGCGCCATCTACTCCGACCAAATCATCGACGGGCGACCCGAGCGGTTCTGCAACCCGCATAGCTGGGTGGTCCTGGAAGAGCATCGACATCACAGCATCGGCCTTCTCTCGCAGTTGCTGCGCCAAAGTGACTATCACTTCACGATGTTCACACCCAACCCGAAGGTGGCCCAGGTCTTCCTGGGACTGCGCTTCCGGGTCCTCGACGACAGACTGCTGTTCGTACCCAACCTGCCACGGCCTGCATTCGGCGGCGTCGTCGAGACGGACTCCGCCCGCATCGGTGGCCTGCTCGATGGCCCCGCGCGGCGCGACTTCGCGCGCCACGCACACCTGCCCTGGCTGAGGTTCGCCGCCTTCGGCCGGCCCGGCGACATGTGCCTGGTGGTCTACAAGCCCTCGCGATGGAAGAAGCTGCCTTGCGCGACGGTCGGCCACATCAGCGACGCGGGCGCGTTCGATCGGCACCGGGCCTTGCTGCACAACCACCTGTTGAGCCAAGGATTCGCGTTCTCGCGCGTCGAGGCGCGCTTCCTGTGCCGAACCCCGGCGCTCGCGATACGATCGCACCGCGGCATGCCCAAGCTCGTGCTGTCGAAAACGCTGAGTGACGCCCAGGTCACCGATCTGTACAGCGAGCTGATGGCGCTCGATCTCTGACTTTCAGGCAGCCGGCGTACAGGCGGTGCGCACGACGGGCAGCAGGGTCTCGACGTTCGATTCCGGCGTGAGTCCGAGGATGGACGAGGTCTGGTCGGTCGCCAGGCGCGGCAGACGGGTGTGCACGACCCTCACTCGCCGCAGCGTGCGATTCAGGTCATCGGCCAGCACCTCGGCCGCCGCCTTGGCCATTGCGTACTCGGTCATGCCCTTGGGCCTCTCGTCGATGAAGACGGTCGACGGCAAGTACACGGTCACGCGGCCGCCCTCGGGCCGCGTCTCCAGCCACACGCACATCTGTGCGAAGCGCTCCAGGTAGAAGCGGCAGAAGTCGGCAAACTGCGCCGCGTCAAAGATGCCTGGCTTCTTGCGAAAGATGCGCGGCGTGGCGAAGTAGAAGACGCTGGTGATTGGGCCCGCAAGCGGCAGTGCCGCGAACTCGGATTCGCCCAGATCGATGGCCACCACTTCGCAGCTGCCGCGACCGGCGAACGCAATGTCAGCCGCCACGCGCTCCGCGTCACTGCGCCCCCGAGCGTACGTGACGATCACGTCGCCACCACCCGCTGCCACCAGCTTCGCGGTGAGTTCGCCCAGTCCGCGCGAGCCACCGACCACCAGCGCACGCGTTCCGGCAAACTCGCCGGCAGCAACGTGGCCGAGCAGCGATGCCGTCGACGGCTGCACCTGCGGCGGGGGACGAATGAACGCTCGCAGTTCGCCCGCGACGGCACCATGGAACTCGACGATGTAGAGCCGGAACCGGGGGTCGTAGCGCCTCACGCGCAAGAGGACGTCGCCCGAAGTCTGCGTCTCGCTGCACACGAAACGCAAGGACGAGAAGACCGAATGCAGCCCAGGGCACACCATGCCGACGAAGTACGACAGCCCGGCCAGCGCCTGCAGCCCCCCGCTTCCCAGGGCGCGTGCCGCATGTGGAAAGCGCTGTGCCCAATCGTCTCCGCGTCCAGGAATGTGGAACTCCTGACCCTTTTGCGACCCCGGGGCCTCGTCCAGCGGCGCCTCCGGCCCGCCCAATTCGCGCCGAACGGCAGGTTCATGCCACTCCGGTGCCGTGATCGCGCCTGCACCGGCCAGGCGTACCGACGTGCAGGTCGCCCCCCCGACCGATGCCGTGACCACCCCGTCGCCCGATGTGTCCGTGGAAACCGTGAAATCGACCCTGTCGCCGACGCTGATGGGCTGGTCGAAGTTGCAATCCACCTCGCCCGGGAGAACGTGGCCTGCCTGGCACCAGAGGTCGATGGCGCACATCAGGGTGTGGATACCGTGCACGACCTGGCGCCCCGAGATCAGCCGGCGCGCAGCCACGGCGTCTACGTGCATCGGATTGACGTCGCCCGAGGCCGCGGCGAACGCGTACTGATCCTCGACCGTGAAGCTGCGCGTCGTTTGCGGCTGCGGCTCTGCTGGCATGGCGCCAGGGTAGCACCGGTGCTTCGGTTCGTTCGGCACCAGCGCGGTCGCCGTGACGATGTTCACCAACTCGAGTCCGCCGGGTGCCCACTGTGGCCCGCGTCATCGACAATGCACGATTGTGTACGGCTGTCGCCGTACACCCCCGTGAAGAACGACACCCTCGCCATGAGCCTGTTCGCCCAGTTGCAGATCATCATCGCCACCACGCTCAAGGTGCCCACGTCCGCGATCACACCGGACACGCGCGACGAAGACCTTTCGTCCTGGGACAGCCTCGGGCAGGTCAATCTCATCATGGCGCTCGAACAGAGCTTCGATCTCGAGGTCGACGTCGAGGAGTTCGCGAGCCTGAACTCCGTGCCCGCGATACTCGACTTCCTTGCCCGGCAAGGCGTGTCCTGACGCCCGATGGTGCGCCCCTTAGCGTTCCTGATCGAAGGCGCCCGCGCGCCGCTGCACGCCACCTACTTCCCGCCGCAGGGAGCGCCGCATCCGCAGGGCGACATCCTTGTCGTGCCGCCCTTTGCCGAGGAGATGAACCGCTGCCGCGCGATGGTGGCCTTGCAGGCGCGAGAGCTTTCCCGATGCGGCGTCGGTACCTTGGTGCTCGACCCCTACGGCACCGGAGACAGTGCCGGTGACTTCGTCGACGCCACCTGGACCCTGTGGCTTGCCGACCTGCGCGCCGGCCTGGCCTGGCTGCGCGAGCACGGTCAGGGCTGCCGCACGCTGTGGGGCCTGCGCCTCGGGGCCGTACTTGCCAGCCACCTGGCCCGGGCCGACGGTGCCATCGATCGCCTGCTGCTGTGGCAGCCAGTGCTCGACGGCAAGCAGTTCTTCACCCAGTTCCTGCGCATCCGGATCGCGGCCGAGATGAATCTTCCGGACCGCGTCAAGACCACCGGCGAACTGCGCAAGCGCGCGGCCGACGGCGAGGCGATCGAGGTGTCGGGCTACCGCATCGGCCCGCCGCTCGCGAAACAACTCGACGAGGCGCAGTTCGACGCCTCGGTACTGGCATCGCCGATGCGCATCGACTGGTTCGAGGTGCTGCAGGCGGCGGACGCGACGATGTCGCCCGCGGCGCGGCAGGCCATCGACCGCTGGCGCCTCGCAGGCGCATCGGTCGAAGCCGGTATCGTCATCGGCCCCGCGTTCTGGCACGTTCACGAGCGGGAACTGGCGCCGGGCCTCATCGCGGCCACGGCGGCCCGTGTGCGGGCCTGGGGCGGTCCAGGCGCATCACGCGGCGACATGGCCCCTCCTGCGCATGCCCCACACGCCGAGTTGCCGGTGTTCTTCGACTGCGGGGCGGACCACCTGTCGGGGGTACTGCACCACGCTGCGCCCGATGCCAGCTGCGGCGTGGTCATCGTGGTCGCTGGCGGCCCGCAGTACCGCGCCGGCGCGCACCGGCAGTTCGTCACCTTGGCACGCAGGCTCGCCGCCAGCGGCTTTCCGGTGCTGCGCTTCGACCTGCGCGGCATGGGAGACAGCAGCGGCGAGCATCGAGGTTATGGCCAATCGGAATCCGACATCCGCGCGGCCATCGACTCGCTCCTGTCGGCGCAGCCGCAACTGCGCGGAGTTGCGCTACTAGGCGAGTGCGAATCAGCCAGCGGCATCCTTTTCTACGCCTGGCGGGACCCGCGAGTGAAGCGCACCGTGTTGATCAACCCCTGGGTGCGCACCGAGGAAGGCCGGGCGCAGGTCATCGTGCGGCACTACTACCTGCACCGCCTGGGCTCGGCCGACTTCTGGAAGCAGGTCTTCAGCGGCCAGTTCCGGGCCGCCGAGTCGTTGCGCTCGCTGTTCGGCGTGGTGCGGGCCTACGTGCGCGGGCGCATAGAGATGGCGCGTCAATCGGCAGAGCCGGGGCTCGACGACTTCTCCCACCTGCCGCTGCCGGTGCGCGTGGCCGAAGGACTGCGCCGCTTCCAGGGTCGCAGCCTGCTGTTGATGAGCGGCTTCGACCTCATCGCCCGCGAGTTCGACGAGGTGACCAGCGCGTCCCGCGCCTGGGCCGGACTGCTCGCGGGCGAGCGCATCCGCCGCGTGGACATCGAAGGCGCCGACCACACCTTCTCGCGCGAGGTTTGGAAGAACGCAGCTGCGGACACGGTGGCTCGCTGGCTCGAGGTAGACGCCGGGGGCCCGACGGCGGCCGCGTGAGAATGTCGCGGCCGGCGCTGTCGAACAGCCTGCAACAACGCCGAGAATGCCAGGGGGCGTCTCCCCTCACCCGACTCATGGCCAAGACCCGACTCGCGTTCGACGACCTGCTCGCGATCGACAAACGCGACACGCTGCTCGCGGAAGTAGCTCGCTGGCCTGTTGCGCTGACCCTGCCGCAGGCGCGCCAGCTCGCCGATCACGCCAGAGGGCTGTCGCCCGCCCGCCAGCCGCTGCGACTGGCCGTGGTGCACACGTACACGTCCGACCTGCTGGAGCCCTGGCTCGCCATGTGGGCCTCGCTGTCGGGCTTCGATCTGGCCGCCTGGCACGCTCCCTACGGCCTGGCGCTGCAGGAAGCAGAGCCGGGCTCGAATCTTGTGCAGCACCGCCCTGACATCACGCTGATGATGCTACGGCGCGAGGATCTGCATCCCGAAATCGCACAGCCCATCGCGGGCCTGCCCGAGGAGCGCCGCGAGGACCTGCGCCGTGCCTGCCAGGAGCGGATCGCCGACATCGTGGGACGTTTCCGCGCCCAGCCGGTCGGCCAGATCGTGCTGACGCTGCTCCCCTCTACCACGCCGGCGTCGCTCGGCCTGTTCGACACCCAGTCCGAACGATCGGAGGCGGCTTGGTGGACCGGGTTGCAGCAGGACGTCGCAGCCTGGATTCGTGCTGCCTGCCCGGCGACATTGCTGCTCGACCTGGCCGACGTACAAGCCCAGGTTGGGCGCGCGAACTTCTTCGACCGCCGCTACTGGCACTCGGCACAGTTTCCCTTCACCGCGGCCGCAGCGCACGAGTTCGCGCGCCGCGTGCTGGCGGTGGGTACCGTGCTCAAGGCGCCGAAGGCGAAGGTCATCGTGCTCGACGCCGACAACACCTTGTGGGGCGGCGTGATCGGTGAAGACGGCATGGACGGCATCGCCCTGGGGCCAGACTACCCTGGAAGCGCCTACCGGGAGTTCCAGCGCCGCATCCTCGACTTCCAGCAGCGCGGCTTCATCCTCGCGATGTGCAGCAAGAACAACGTCGCCGACGTCGACGAAGTCCTGCAGAAGCACCCGCACATGATCCTGCGCGAGCACCACTTCGCCGCGCGGCGCGTCAACTGGCTGCCCAAGCCTGACAACCTCGTCGCGCTGGCCGAGGAGCTCAACCTCGGGCTGGAGTCGTTCGTATTCGTCGACGATAGCGACCACGAGTGCGCCGCCGTGCGCGACCGGCTGCCCCAGGTGCAGGTCGTGCAGGTGCCCCAGCGTCCGGTCGACGTGGCGACCTGCCTGGACCACGTGGCGCGGCTGGAGGTGCTGTCGCTGACGCGCGAGGACCTCGACAAGACTCGGATGTACGCGCAGGAGCGCCAGCGCCGCGACATCCTCGAGCACGCGGCGGCCAGCAGCGACGCGAACAACTATCTCGCGCGGCTGGGCATGAAGATGCGCATCACGCTCGCCCCGGCCACCCACGTGCCGCGGCTCGCGCAACTGACACAGAAGACCAATCAGTTCAACCTGACCACAAGGCGCTACGACGAGCAACAGATGCGCGCGTTCATCGACGACAGCAACAACTGGCTGGTGGCCGATTTCTCGCTGGCCGACAGCTTTGGCGACGCCGGCATCGTCGGCTTGGCCATGTTTCGCCTGACCTCTACGTCGACGGCCGAGCTGGACAACTTCTTGATGTCGTGCCGAGTGATCGGGCGGCAGGCCGAATCGGCCTTCCTGCACAGCCTCTTGCGACAGCTGGCCGAGCGAGGCATCGAGGAGGTCGTGGCCGACTATGTGCCCACCGCGAAGAACCCATTGGTCAAGGACCTGCTGCCGCGCGAGGGCTTCATCAGCGGTGCCGACGGCCGGTTCCATCGGCGCCTGACCGAGCAGCCAGCTCGGCCGGCCTACGACTTCCCGATCGACGTCGAAATCGGCACGACCGCCCCGATCGCTGCCTAAGACCCCAGTGGGGCCGGTCGAATTGCTTTCGGGCTGGGCGCTTCGGCGCCTGGACGCACGTCGAGTCGAGGTTCTGCGCGAGCGCTATTTTCGGCTGCGCGGCCGCGTGGCGCCACTGCTGCGGATCGCCTACGGCCACTTCGATTCCGCGGCACTGCGCCAGCACCTGGAGGAGCGCGTCGGGAGGAACTTCGAGATCCTGATGGTTCACAGCTCTGTGAACCACATGAAGCCGATGTACGACGACGGCGCACTGGACTTCGTCCGCATGCTGATCGAGTTCTGCGGCCCGGAACGCACGCTGGCGATGCCGGCGTTCTATTTCGGCGAACCAGGTAGCGGCGGAGCGCGGCCCACCTTCGAGAAACAGCCACGCTTCGACCTGCGGCGCACGCCGTCGCAGATGGGACTCGCCACCGAGCTGTTCCGCCGCATGCCCGGTGTAAAGCAGAGCCGCCATCCCGTGTACCGCATTGCCGCGCGCGGCCCGCTTGCGGACGAGCTGACGCGCGGCCACGAGTTCGCCAGCAGTCCGGCAGGCCGCGGAAGCCCGTTCGAGACGATGGTGGCGCGGGACACACTGATTCTCGGCATCGGCAAGCCGGTGCAAGTACTGACGCAAGCTCATCACACCGAAGAATGGATGCGCGACGAGTTTCCGCTACCCTCCGGCGATGACGATCCGCTGTTGATGACGCTGGTCGACGGCCGCGAAGAAATCCCGTTCCAGCTGGTCGGCCGGCGCGTGGACGGCAGATTCAATATTTGGAGGATCCGACGGATCATGACGTCGGCCTCACTGCATGAATGGCAGTTCCACCACGTGCCGATGTTCGCGACACGGGCGGCCGAAGTGACGCGCCAGACCGTGGAGGCGGCACGGCGCGGAGTGACTCTGTACGAACCTGCTTGATGGTTCGCAGCTAGACCAGGCGCAATGGCTAGATTGGCGCGCCAGGCGGCCGCCAGAGCTGCACGATGCCACCACGCGTAACACCGTCATAGCAGCGCGCCCTAGTCGCCGGCCCATCGTGCCACGCGAGACTCTGCAGCGCCGGCACGTAAACGAACTTGCCCATCGGCGCATTGACCTGCGCCTCCCCAGCCGAGAATGCCTGGCGATAAACGGGATCAGCCCCGGCATGTGCGTTGCCGAACTGCTCGCGCCCCCAGGTCCACGAGCACGTCGCGAATTCGAGCGACGAGGGCGTCAGCGTGTGGCAGTAGGGCTCGCCGTAGCCTTCGTAGAGGTAGAACTTGCCGACGCCGCCGACCACCGAGCCAGGCACCCACGCCGCGCCGATCATGAGACCGCCTTTTGGCATGGGGCGCGCGCCGACCGCCGCATCGCGCTCCTGATCGACCGGGAAGCCCGACGCGCTCATCTTCAGGATCTGGACGCCAAGGTTGCCATTGACGATGGCCGGCGGCGCCTCGTTGGAATTCTGCGGGTAGAAGCCGACGAAGCAGTCCGCCTCGGGCACGTAGAGCCACGAGGCGTTCTTCACTACGCACCAGGTCATGTTTCCGCCGCTTCTCTTCTGGATCCGGTGGGTCACGCGGGTGAACGGCGGCCCGGCGGACAGATCGTGGTAATAGGCCACCGAACCGCCGTTGATCAGGTACCACAGGCGCGAGCGCGAGCTGTCCTTGACCGCGACGGTGCCCGAATACCCGACCCAGGCGCCATACGGAGCAGCGGCAGAGCGTGCCATGGTGCCGTTGCTAAGGTCGAAGGTGTGAGGCGCCCAGTACAGCGAGACGCCGGTCCGCGGGTCGGCAGTCTCCGGCCCCTGATGGAACGTGGTCTGCGGCAACAGCAAAGAGCCTCTGGTGCCACCGCCTTCGCGTGGGGAGAGGTACGCGGTCTGCAGGTAGCTGTGCTCGTCGAGCTTGATGTAGCTGCCGTTGTGGTTGTAGTCGTACCACGGCGGCGACACCGTTCGGCGGTCGACCGACGCGCTCCAGTTGCCGGCGGCGGCGTAGTCCGTCCACCCGGCCCACTCGAGATTGGCCGGGAAGTTGCGCGGAGCACCCACCTGCTCCCACTTGAAAGTGGAGAAGTTGAACGGATAGCAGTGCTGGCCGATGTTGTACCCGTGGCCGCCGCCCTTGACGATGATGGCGCCATGTGCGCTGTACTCTGGGGCCCAGATCGACCCGGAATAGCCGATCATGCCCGCAAAGCTGTTCGCCCGGCTGTAGCCGTTCCACCAACGCTGGGCCTGGGGCAAGTTGGTCACCAGGTCGTAGTCGATGTCGCTCGCGCTGTTGAGATTGACGTTCGCGCGCTGGCCCACCGGCGGCGAGTAAATGCTTGTCGGGGCAGGACCGGTCGCGGTGCTCGGGGCAATCGGCAAGCTGGGGGCGGACTGCGCGGTCTGGGTCGGCCCTTCAGACGCGTCCGCCCCTTCGCCACCGCCACAGGCGGAGTTGACCAGCACCACGCCGAGGAACGCGCGGCGCGAAAGGAAGTAACGTTCAAGTTGCGCAGGAAGCTTCATCGAGTTTGGTTGAGGTCGGTTCGATACCGGTCCGCTTCTGTCGCGGACCAACTAGAGTTCCAGAGGCAGCGTCAGCGTCGCGTGCGCATTCGTTGGCCGCGTATCGCCGCCCCAGATGCCGCTCGGGTTGCTGCGCGACACCCACCACCACCAGTCTTGCGATGCCTCCAGGCGCGCCATCGCCGCGGCTGCGCCCGGCGCCTGCAACGACGCCGAGGCCCTGAGGGCGTTGATGGCGTGCATGGTCCAGGCGTTCGCGTCACTGGAGTAGCCGCCATAGATAGGACCGTCGACCTTGGCGCCGGTGTACCCCTGAGCTCTGGCGTTGTACTCGTAATACGCCCCCCAGGACTCCCACCAGGGCCCACTGCCCCCATTCCAGTCCGGATATGCGTTCGGATTGGAGCCGGGGAAGAGGCTTGAATACTCGGCGTTGCCCACAGCGTGCGAGGTCGACAGACTGCGGTAAAGGTAGTCGGACGCCGCGGTTGTCCCGCAGCGCCCGACGATGGAGCGCGACACCCACTCGAAAAAGGCACTCGCATTCTTGCGCTTCGCCGTCGTGCTGCCGACCCGATGAGCAATCGCCCGCGCCCACGACATCGTCCAAAAGTCGTATTGCCAGGCCTGATCGCCGCCGGTCGTCCCATTGCCAACGTGCTCGATCAGTCCGAGGGGATTCAAGCCGTTCGACCCGAACGGGGCAATGTAGCGGCCGTGGTAATAATCAATGTTGTGGTCGACCGAGGCATCGAATTCCTGCTTCAGAGGGTCGTCGTCGGGGGTGACGGTGGACGCATTGACCAGATTGCGGAAGCACCATGCAGCCTCCCGCATTTGCATGCGCGCCGGCGTACGCACCGGCTCACATCTGTGATATGGCGTGCCCTTGCGCGTCCACGGCGTCGACAGGAAGTTGACCGCGGCGATGTGCTGACACTCCTCCATGAACCAGAAGCGGCCGGACATGACGTACGCAAGCACCGGGCTGCCCGGCTGGTGGGAGCGCGCCCACTTGTTGGTGTCGTCACCCTTGCCGCCGGCCAAAACGGGCGTGCTGGTCAGGCCGTAGTCCTCGGCATTCGCAACGTTGAGCAGCGGGTCGCCGTAGCGAAGCTGGACGCCGTTGCGCGTCGAAAAGCGGATCGGTCGCTGGGTACTCTCGTCCCGGTAGTGAATCTGATGAGCACCGAACCGGAACGACTCGCGCAGCATCTGCTCGTAGCCAAGCTTCGAGTTGTCGACGAGGGCGATGCTCTCCCAACCAGGCTGGATGCCGATGCTGTCCGAACCGCCGGCCGATCCCATGTTCGTGCTGTGGATCGTGGTCGTGGGCGTGAACGGCTCGTACGGTGTGAAGCTGGCCGACACCCCGCCCCAGGACGGGAACGCCGGCAGGTTGCGCTGCACGGCGGCGAGCATCGGCGTCACGAGGCCGGTCGTGGCCAGATAGGTCGCGTTGTGCTTTGGCGTGACGGTCCTGTCGGCGCCGAGCCAATGTGAGAGCGCCTGACCCGAGATCAGCGGCTGCCGCGTGTGGTGGTGCACGGGCACGGTCATGTTGAAACGCTCGCGCCCGTCAAGCACGAAGCGGTACACACCTGGGCGCCCCCCCGGTGCCGCTTTCAACAGATAGCCGTTCTCGATCCAGGGCAAGACCTCGAGGTCACCGGTCGCCCACAGGCGGACCTCGAGCCAGGCGGTGAGATGCTCATCGCTTCCGACCGGCTTCCTGTAGATCCAGCTCGACATGACCGGGCCGGACACCCAGTGCACGAAGGGGGACTCCCAGTCGGCGCCAGACCAGCTTGCCGTCCCGTACTTGTCCGTCTCGATACTCGCGGTCACCCCCGCCGCGCGCAGGCTGGCGGCGCTCAAGAGCGTACCCGTGGGCTGCACTCCCAAGCCGAGGCGCACGGCCTCGGATGTACCCGCGCACGCCGTCACACCGGCAAGGATGGCAATCTTGGCCGACCCGTCCGGCCACCGAGACTTTACGCTGAGCTGCACGCCGTCGAGTTGCGCGCCCCCCGGCAGGTCACCAGCGCGAAACGCGTGCCCTGCGCACCAGGGATATGTGCCGACAGCAGCCGTGAGCAACCGAAGGGTCGTCAACTCGGTGGCGGGGCTCGGGGCAAACGGGCCCTGGCTGCCGCCTTCGACCGGCACCGAGGGCAAATCAGGCGTCGGGACAACGGACCGCGGGTTCGGGGCGGGCCCCTCCGATGCGCCGGCCCCGCCACCACCACCGCAAGCAGTGTTGGCCAACACCACGCCAATGAAGGCCCGGCGAGAGAGCAAGTGGCGTTCGAGAGGCGGCGGCTGTTGCATCAAATGAGATCCAGGTGAATCGGGATCCGAGTCGAACCTGCGGGGGGCGATCCGGGTCCGATTGTTTTCGGCACCATGACAGCGCTTCATTAGCACTAGCGATACATTCCGAAACGCTACGCCTCGCGGGCGACGACCAAGCCTCCTCGGGCAGAGCCCCTAATGAACACGCCGGTTGCGTCGGTGACCTTCAGTCACGGCGGCGAGCCAGGCTGAATTGTGAAACTGTTCTGATATCGGGTAGGGTCATTGGCTCAAGGCCGTCCCGCCATGGCCGCCGGAAATGACCTGCCGAATGACACGGCGGCGACTGCGATCGAGCGACTTGTAACAACTTCATGTGCATTCACCCTCGGAAGCGTTGCCGGCTGCTGGAGTCACGGCAGCCTCGGTGCATCTGAATCGGGTGGAGCCGCACCGGCAAACGTGCAACTCTGCCGCGCCTCGAGCAGTCGCCGGTGAAAGGTCCCGCCCGGCAGCGGCCTTCGCATGCAGAATCTCGACGCCCAAACCTCGTCGCTATGCAGCCCACCAAAGACTATCGCGCCAGCCACCTCGAGAGGGGTGCAAGCTATGACAGCTACCTCGCCTCCGTCCCCTTCGACACCTACATGGCGGACTGGGAACGGCGACACCTGGTGGCGATCGTCGGTCAACTCTTCCCATCGGGCGGGCCCGTACGCTATCTCGACTTCGCGTGCGGCACCGGGCGAGTCGCAGCAGCCGTTGCGCCACTTTGCCAGAGCGCGCTGGGGATCGACATCTCGTCGTCGATGCTCAGCGTTGCCCGGCAGAAGGTGCCCCGTGTGACCTTCCGGCAGGCCGACCTGACGACCGAAGACCCCGATCTCGGCGAGTTCGATCTCGTGACCTCGTTCCGGTTCTTTGGCAACGCGCAGGACGAGTTGCGCGAAGGAGCCCTGCGGGCGATCGTCAAGCGAATGGCACCCGCTGGCTACCTGATCATCAACAGCCACCGCAACCCCAGGTCGCTCGCGTCGTTGTTCGACCGCCTCACGGGCGGCAACGCGGGCAACATGGACCTGCACCTGGGCAAGCTGCGCGCCATGCTCGAGCGCCACGGTCTGCGGATCCGCAAGCTGCGGCCCATCGGAGCCTGGATGTACCGCTCCAAATTGCTGAATGCGTACCGGTCGGACGACCCGCGCGCCATCGCCAACGAACAGCGCTTCTCGCGGCCCTGGCTCGCCGCCATCTCCCCTGATCTCATCGTCGTCGCCCAGCGGAGCTGACGCGCGGAGCACTGCGCCGCCGTGGATCCGCAACTGCCCTTCGCACGAGGAGAGGATCGGCTGCGGCTGCTCTACCGGTTGCCTCTGGCAGGGGACGAAGCGGCGATTCTGGTTCTCGGACCCGAAGGTTCCGCAGCAATGGCGTTCGAAGCGCAAGATGCCCGCGTACACTTCAGGCGCTGGCCGCTGGAAATTGCCGGCGCGGACCGCGCGCCTGCCCGCTTCGACGTCGTCGCCTTGCCCGGCACCCTCACGTCCACGTTTGGCCCCCGCGGGGCCGGGTCGGCACGGCGCTTCGTGGACGTGGCACATGCATTGCTCGCGCCGGGCGGCGTCGTGGTGGGCCACCTCGACCACGTGACATCGGTCCGGGGCATCCAGCAGCTCCTGTCGGGCGGCCACGCTTGGCAGCGAATGCAGGCCTGGCGTGGGTTCGAGACCGCGGGCCGGTGCATCGACAGCCTCGAGGGCGCCGGCTTCCAATCCGCAGAGTGCTTCTTCGTGGAGCCCCGCATCACCGACCCCCTCGCGCTCGTTTCTTCCGCTGACCAGGCCGCACGCTCGCATTTCGTGCGCGTCGTGCGGCGCAACCGCCCCCTGTACTCGCCCGCGGGGTACCGCATGCGCATCGCACTTGCACGAGTGGGGCTGGGCGGATTGCTGCAGCCGCATCTCTTCTTCTGTGCGCGCAAGGCATGTTGAGCGAGGTCCTGGCGACCATCCACGCACGAGGGTGGTTCGACACGAGCCGGGTCTACGCGAAGAACATTTACCTCTCGCAGGGCGCATCCTTGTCGATGGTGCTGACGCGCCACGGCCGACCCGACACCTTCGTGAAGTTCAGCGACCTCGTCGACCTCGAGATCGAGGCCGAACGCTGCGCCGCCGCCGCGCGGGCCTACCCCGATCACGCCCCGCACTTCGTCGGGTACGCGCGCTCAGGCGTCTTGAACCTGCTCGTGACACGCGCCGTGGACTTCGCGGCGGTCACGGTGGACGTCCTCGGCAGCGCCCAAGATGCGCCGGCCGTCCGCGAAGGTCTGATCCGGTTCTTCCAGCGGGCACGGTCCCTTGGCTCGCCGAAGCAGGAGCCCCAGCCTAGACCGTGGTGGCGTTCCGTGCACGATTTCTACCGGGAGCACCCCCTGCGCGACCTAGCCGAGCCGGCACTGGACGAACTGGGCCCCTTGCTGTGCAGGCTGCCCAGCATCCCCCAGCACGGCGACCTGGTGATGAACAACCTGGGGATTTGCGACGACCGGCAGCTCGTGGTCTTCGACTGGGAAGACTTCGGTGCCGTGGCATTGCCAGGCCTCGACCTCTTTACCCTGGAGTACTCGTTCGGGCAGGCGGCGGACTGGGCACGTGCACACGGGCGGGCTGGCGATCTTTCGCACGCTTTTGACCCCACGGCGCTGCAGGAGGCGCTGGGCCTCGATCCGGACGCCTACTCGCGCCTGCGCTTGCCGTGCGCCCTTGTCTTCCGCTACCTGAAGCGGAACTACGGGCCGGATATCCAGGCGCGCCTGGAAGAAGTCATCCAGACGCTGGGTTCGGGGAAGAGACCCTGAGCGTTACCTGGAGGTGCGCATTCCTGCCGGGGCTTCCGGCGCGCCGGGCGCGGACGATGTCCCACAATCCCCTGCCATGCTTGTTCGATGCGTCATGAGAGTCGCGCGCTGGCGCACCTGCGCACGCCGTGCCGCGGTTGCAACCGGTCTGGGCCTGATCGGCGTGGTCGCCTGCGCGCAGCCGGCGACGCCGCCGGGATGGATTTGCGGCAGTTTCAGTCGAAGCGATCGACTGCCCCCCGAAGATTATCGAAAACCCAGTCCGCGGCTGAAGGTCGTCGAGAACTTTCACTTTGGCCCCAATGTCGAGGCCCTGGTGCGACCAATGCAGCGCGGCATGGCGCTTGGCTCGGATCTGGACTTCACGCTTTGGGGCTACCCCAACCATCATCGGGCCCTGGCGGCTCTGATCCGGCTCGCCGCACGTGAGAAGACCGATCAGCCTGCCGGCGCCTCGTTCACGGTCGACTGCTATTTCGAACGCGCCTTCATGATCGCGCCGGACGACGTCGTGGCGCGGATGCTCTACGCCAGCTACCTGGGCGGCGGCCGGCGACAGCCCGAGGCACTCGCCCAGTTGAAGATGGTCGTTGATCAGGCCGGCGACAACCCGCTGACGCACTTCAACGCTGGCCTCGTCTATGTCGAGATCGGCGCCTACGAGGAGGCAGCCGCGCAGGCCCGGCGCGCAGCCGAACTCGGATACCCGCGCGACACGCTGGTGCAGGAACTTCAGCGCCGCGGCAAGTGGCAAGGACCACCGCTCAGCGCCTCCGTCGCGGCCAGCTCGGCATCCGCGCCGTTGCCAGGCCCGGCATCCGCACCTCCCCCCGCCGGCCCGGCCGACCGTGCCAGCCGGTGAGCACGATGCCATATGCCCTCGAGGCACTGCGCCGGCGCATTGATCGCCGATGGTTCAACTGGCGCTGCCGCCGCGTCTTCGACACCCCGCCGGTGATGTGCGACCCGGAGAGCAAGGTCATCATCGTCAGCCAGATCTACAGCCCGGACATGACGATGTACCTGCTGGCAGCCAAGTCACTAGCGCGCTACGTGCGCCCACACGAGTTCTTGATCGTCGACGATGGCCTGACCAGGCAGGATCGCAACGCACTCGAGGTTCACCTGGGTCACGTGCGATTTGTCCGGACGCGCGACGTGCCGACGCCGGCCACACCGCGCGGTGGCTGCTGGGAGCGGCTGCTGTCGCTGAGCGCCGAGAACTGCGAAAACTACGTGATCCAACTCGACTCAGACACGCTGACGATCTCGCCACCGCACGAAGTCATGGAGTGCATCGCGCGCGATCGCACGTTCACGCTCGGTACGCCCACCGGGCGGCATCTCGTCAGCGCGAACGAGGCCTCTGCGTACGCTGAACAGCACATCTACGACCACGTGCAGAGCCACTGCGAACGCGTGTTGCACCGCATGCAGGACGCGCCACGCCTGAAGTACGTCCGCGGCTGCGCGGGCTTCACCGGCTTCGCACGAGGGGAGCTTCCACTGTCCGGCATCGAATCGTTTGCGCGCGAGCTGGCCCACATGATCGGCGCCGACCGCTTTGCCCAGTGGGGCAGCGAGCAGGTGACCAGCAACCTGATGGCCGCCAACGCGCCCGATGCGCTGGTGTTGCCGGTCGAGACCTATCCGTTCTGGAAGCCCGGCTTGGCGATCGACCGACTGGCACTGATCCATTTCTTTGGCACCTACCGCTTCCTGGGCGGAATGTACCTGCGGCAATCGCTTCGCGTGATCGACCAGCTCGGATCGTCCTAAGCGCACTCAGCGCGCGCGCCGACCGCCCGCCCGGGCAGATCAGTGGCCGCCACACGGAAGGTCGCCAGCACGGTTGGTGCGACATCCAGCAGCGAAATCCGGCCCGCCGCGCAGCCGACCTCGCTCGGCGTTTCCAGCCAGAACACGCCGTCCGGGTGGTGTGCGCCACTCTTGTTGAAGTCGAGGCGATAAAAATGCCGGAAGAACAGAAGGCGGTCGCCGTTCGGCAGCACCATCGAGGCGTCTTCCGCCACGTGACCATAGATCTGGCAACCAAAGGCCAGCTTCAATTCACCCGGCGTGCTGGCGGCGTCGAACACCGCGCGCTCCCCGAGCATCGGCCCCCGCAGCAGAGACGCAGCCCGCTTTCGGTCAGCCTCCGACCGGAAGTTCAGTATGAACTGGTGCGCCATGATCGGGTGCGCCTGCTCGTACGGTACACGAAGCTCGCGCAAGAGAGCGTCCACCTGGACTGGCCGATAGTAGTGGCGCCCTCCCCTGCCTTCGTACGCCGTGTAGGGCTGCTGACTCAGCGCGGTGGCCAGCGCCACGCGTGCGCCGGCGCCGGCCGCCAGCGCCATGATTTCGCCGAGCACCCGGTCGTGGCAGACATAGCCGAATTTGACCGCACCACCGTACGACTTGAGATCGCGCTCACTGATGGCGCCGCTGAACTTCTCGGGCTCGTGATAGCGCCAGCAGCCGTGCTGCAAGTGCGCGGTGCTGTTGCTGAAGAACGTCGCAAATTGTGGACGCGTCTTCAGGTACCAGTGCCGGAACACGTCGAACTGGATGCGGTCGAGGATCTCGACGCGCCGCCACGCGTTGTCGACGCTACGATCGCGCTCACGCAAGAGTTGTCGTGCCGCAGCGCCCAGCGTGGCCAGGCGCAACCCGTTGCCGAACAGCGCGCGTGCGATACCCACCAATTCGCCGATCGTCCACCGCGCATGACCCTGCTCCTGCACGGTCTTGGCCAGAAACTGCTGCACGGGCGACAGCGCCGCAGGATAGGCCTGCGCGTCCTTGTTCCAGGGGTCCGGCACGAACACATGGCCCGTCCCGGTGGTAGGGCGACAGTTCATGCTGGAAAAGTTCATCACGCGCAGGCCAACATCGGGGCGATGTCCCGGTGTCTGTTGAACGCGTGAGCTGAGGTGGCGGCTCCTTCGACCCACATGCGCGAGCATGCGGGTTGCCTCGCAAGCAACCGAAGGAGCCACCAAGATGAAGTCTCACACGAAGCCCGCATTGCGGGCCACGCCTGCTGCGCAGGTCCAGATCTCGCTGCCCGTGCAGGGCGTTCTGCGCGATGTTCGTCACGCCTTCCTGGGCCTGTGCATTGACGCCGGCCAGAAGGTGCTGGCTGCGATGATGGAGGCCGACCGCATTTCGCTGTGCGGCCCCAAGGGCGTGCCGAACGCGGCCCGACGTGCGGTGCGCGGCGGCACTACCGCCAGCCAGGTCGTGCTCGGCGGCCAGCGCATCGCTGTTCGACGCCCAAGGGCACGCTCGACGACCGAGGGCGAACTGGCGCTGCGCAGCTTCGATTGGGCCGCCGGCGGCGACCCGTTGGACGCCGCCACTATGGCGGCCATCGCCGCGGGCGTGTCGACCCGGCGCTATGCCAGCACCCAGAAGCCGGTGCCCGCGGCGCACCAGCCTCGGGCGGCGTCCAAGAGCGCTGTCTCGCGCCGCTTCGTGCAGCTCAGCCAGGAGCAACTGGCGCAGTGGCTTGCACGGCCCATCGGCGAGCTTGACCTGCCGGTGGTGATGATCGACGGCATCCACTTCCGCGACCGCGTGATCCTGCTGGCACTGGGCATCGACGCCCAGGGCAACAAGCACGTCCTGGGGCTGCGCGAGGGCTCCACCGAGGCCACCCGCGTGGTCGTCTCGCTGCTGTCGGATCTGGTCGAGCGCGGGCTGGATGCCCAGCGCATGCGGCTGTGGGTGATCGACGGCGGCAAGGCACTGCGCAAGGCCATCGTCCAGACCTTCGGCGCGTGCGCGCTCGTGCAGCGCTGCCAGGAGCACAAGCGGCGCAACGTGCTCGAGCACCTGCCCGAGGACATGCACGCCAGCGTCAAGCGGGCCCTGAAGGATGCCTGGTCGGCGTCGGACGCCGAACTGGCGCGCAAGCAGCTCGGCCGTCTGGCATCGTCGCTGCAGGCCCGGCACCCGGGCGCAGCCGCCAGCCTGCGCGAGGGCCTGGAGGAGACGCTGACGGCGCAGGCGCTGGACATCACCGGTGCGCTGTACCGCACGCTGCGCACCACCAACCCCATCGAGAACCTGAATGGCTCGGTGGCGCACTACGCACGCAACGTCAAGCGCTGGGGCGACGGCCAGATGGTGCTGCGCTGGGTCGCCAGCGCGCTCAGCGACGCGGCTACGCGCATGCGCAAGTTGCGGGGGTGCGGGCAGATGCGCACCCTCCTCAAGGCCCTCGATGCACGCCGTCCAGAAACAGACAACGGCGCCGTCTTGAAGGCCGCGTAGTATGTTTTCCAAGGAGCCGCCACCGGTCACGGTTCAACAGCGAGCGGGACAACGCCCAACATCGGCCAGGCGGTCCCACAGTGACCGGTGATTGCGTTGTGCGCCCTCGCCGAGGCGGAACACTCCGTGCTCGGAAAATGGAATGCCGCAGTGCAGGCTGTACCACTGGATCCAGGGCTCGAGATTGGGGTCCGCCTTCTCGTCGGACTCGGTGATGAACTGCACCGAGCGATCACGCAAGCGCCTGAAGTTCGGCAGAGCACCTTCATCGATGTAGCGGCCGATCAGGTCCGGACAGAGTTCATTGAATTCGACCAAAATCAACGAATCGGTGTTTGCCATGGTCACTATCCTTGCGGCACAAAGCCCGTTTGCTTGGTCCGGCGTCTATTCGACCGAGCGACTTGATTCTCGTTCGGCCCACCACCACGAGGCGGGCCCACAGACTGTGGCGCAGGCCTCTTCTTTGGGGCGCCTACGGCCTGCCGAGTCGCGTCGTCCAGCGCCCGTTGAGTGTAGGCTCTCGCGTGGGCCGCGGGATGGGTTGCGTGCCCCCGAGAACAGGGGACGAACTAACTACCAGGCCGGCCGCGCCGACGCGCGGGGAGTTGCCCTGCGCGCGGCCCCTGTGCCGAAATGCCGCTGGTTGTTCCGGACCAAAGAGGCATCTGCGTAGACGAAAGAGAAAGCTTTGATCATTGCCGGAGTCCCGATCTCGTTGCGCGAACTTCCCGACCTCGTTCGCGGCTGGGCAAGGCTGCGCATGCTTGCGTCGGACGGACGGGCTGTGCGTGCGCGCCTGAACTTCCTCTACTTCTCGTATGCCCCCGATTTCGACTGTGTCGCGCTGTCGCTAAGAACGCTGGCCCATGCCGTCCCCGACGAACTCATCGGTGGGGTGACGCTGGCAGAGGATCAGAAGGCACCATTCACGCCGGGGCAGGTTGCGGCGCTGCGTGCGCACGCGCCGTCGCTGCAGGTGGTGCCGGTGCGCGACTTCGAATGGGGCTCGCCGCGGTCGACGCATGCCGAGCTGCAGATCTTTCGCCAGGTCTGCGAGAAGTTGCCGGATCCGTGGGACCTGCTCGTCAAGGTTGACTCCGACGTGCTGTTCATCCGGAACGCCAAATGGCGCACGCTGCTCCGCAGCAACGCCCCCGCGATTGGCGACGGCCACTACCTGCAGCACCGGTTTGCGCAGGGCGGGTTGTACATGATCCGCAGGCACATCGTGGAGGACGTCCTTTCCAAGGCCGGCCTCGCTGATGTGGAAGCCGTGGCGAAGGCCATCGACTCGGTTGGCGAGGACATGGCCATCTCGCAGTTGCTCGCCGACCGCGGACGACCGTTTCTTTTCACGCGGCTGATGTTGTTCCCCGATGAATACGGCCCGCTGTCGCGACTGAATACGGTGGTACGTCGCGAATTCCTCGCACTGCATTGCCACAAGGATAAGCCCAGCATGCCGATGCTCGCGCAGCGCTTCAGTCTGCTCGATCAGCCCGCGATAGCAACTTGACCGCTCCGATGCAACCCGGCGAGGATGCCGGCCAGGATCATCACGACCGGGTCGTCGCGTTCAGAATCCGGCAATGGCCTGCGCCACTGTGCGACCGTGTGCAGATGCGCAACCCGCTGCTGCACCTCGACGTGGAGGTTCCGTTCGAGGCCGACTCGCTCGCATCCGGATGCAAGCGAGCTGCCGGCGCATCAGCAGGCACTGCCGATGCAATGCGGCAGGAACTTGCAATGAATTGCATGCCGGGACAGGGCCCTCCAGTACGCGCCGCCAAGTGCGCCGAAAGGCTTGGTCTTCTGACAACGCTGGAGCGGCAGATTGAAGCAATCGAAGATTCGAGACCGACCTCGCACTGAGGGGCAATCCATTAGACATTCTCGGGAGATTCCCATGGGGTACGCCACGGCGAGGGACGCGCTCGAGCAGCATTACGACGCAGCCTTCTATGCCGACCAGATTCCGGATTCGATGAAGTCAGCTCAGGCTGTTCTTCAAGTCCTGTTCGACCTGCATAAACCCACGTCCTTACTTGACATCGGGTGCGGCCAGGGTACTTGGCTCGCGGTCGCCGAACGACTCGGCGTGACCGCATTGACAGGCTTGGACGGACCATGGATTCGCAAGGACGCCCTCCTCTCGAAGGTCATCGATTTCACCGCAGTCAACATGGAGGGGGACATCCCGATCACGCGGCGTTACGACCTTGCCATGTCGGTGGAAGTTGCGGAACACCTCTCCGCACGGCGGGCGTCGAGCATCGTGAAGGCTCTGTGTCAGGCGTCCGACGTAGTGATGTTCGGCGCCGCGGTCATTGGCCAAGGTGGTGAAAATCACATCAACGAGCAGCGGCAATCCTACTGGGCTGCTTTGTTCGACCAGCAGGGTTACGAGTGCAAGGACGTGCTGCGACCAGCTGTCTGGAATACGGCCTCAGTAGCCCCTTGGTACCGCCAGAACACGCTGGTTTACGTGAGCCGGCAGCGGACAGACTTACTGCAGCGATTCGGCCGTGCAGCAGCACAGCCGATCCTGGACATCATCCACCCGGAAATGTTCGAGAAGCGCGTAGCCACCTACCGCAACAACATGATAGATCCGACGCTGCGGATGTGCCTGAGCCTCTTCAAGACCTATCTGTCCAACCGCCTGCGGTGGCACGCGTCAAGTCGCCCGTGACTGGCGAGCCGCAGCAGTCGCGCGCCCACCGCACGATCCTCAACGTCGCCTGGCTGGGCAGCGCTCAGGCGATCCGACAGGCCGTCGCCATTCTGGCGACGATCCTGCTGGCCCGATTCCTGGGGCCGACCGAGTTCGGCATCTTCGCGATGATGGTGTTCGTCAACGAGCTGGCCCAGCTGCTCGTCGACTTCGGCATGGGTTCGGCGCTGATCCAGCGCAAGGACATACACCAGCGGCTGCTGTCGTCCTGCTTCTGGATCAATCTGGGAGTGGGCGCCGTAGCGGCGCTCACGCTGCTGGTGCTCGGGCCCTGGATTGCGGCGTATTTCGAACAGCCGCTGATCCGCTGGCTTTTGCTCGCCTCGGGCGTGAATCTCCTGATCGCGGCGGTGACGGTACTTCCGCAGGCTCTGCTGTCGCGCCGGCTCGCCTTTCGCGATGTCGCACTCGGGACTCTGCTGGGCAGCGTGTGCGGCGCGATCACTGCCGTCGCGATGGCCAGCGCCGGCTTCGGCGTCTGGTCGCTCGCCCTGCAGCCGGTGGCCGGGAATGCGGCGACGATGTTGCTCCTCTATGCACGGGCACGCTGGCTGCCCAGCTTCGAATTCGACTTAGAGGGGGTCCGTGGACTGCTCGTTTTTTCGGGCCAGTTGCTAGGCAGCAACGTGATCGGACATGTGACCCGCAACCTGACCAGCCTGATCCTCGGACCGGCGATGGGCGCGCCGGCGCTAGGCCTGATCACGATGGCGCAAACCGTGACCTGGCTGCCGATCGCGCAGTTCAGCCAGGCCGTGGTGCGAGCCACCTTCCCGGTGTTCTCTCAAATGCAGGACGATCTCGAACGGTTTCGGCAGGCCGTTTACAGATCGGCCGGTGCGATCGGCATGCTCGCGTTCCCGATGTTGATCGGAATCGCGGTGCTGGCGGGCGACCTGATGCCGGTGGTTTTCGGGCCCAAGTGGAGGGATGCTGCGCCGCTGGTCGTCGTGCTGTGTGGCTTCTCGATCGTGCAGTGCGTAGCGACGCTCGCCGGCACGTCGCTGCTTGCGGCCGGCCGCGGCGGGCTCTTTCTCGCGACCAACGTCGTGGGGCTGCCGGTGATGGCGACCGCCCTGTGGCTGAACTGCGACGGCAGCGTGATGCAGGCCGTGGTGGCCCTGGTGATCGCGAGCACGGCACTCCAGTTGCTGACTCTAGGCGCGGCCATCCACGCGATCCGCGGCCGCTGGCGGGACTATCTGCAGCCCCTGGCGCGGCCGATGCTGTGCAGCACGCTCATGGCCGCGGCGATGCTGCTGGTCGCGCCGTGGCTGGGGGCGCAGCAGCCGGCCGTGAGACTCGTTGCCCTCGGCGTCGTGGGTGCGCTGGTCTACCCGGTCTTGAGCCTCGTCCTGAACCGGAAGGCGACGATGGAGCTGGTCGGACTCGTGTTCAATCGGCGAAGGGGTTGATGCAGCGTCAGGCGAGCACCTGCTCGGGGCACGTGGTCCGCATGCCCTGCACCAGCCGCATCCCGAAACGCAGGCGCCGCCGGTCCCAGGGAGTGAATCGAGGGATCTGGTACGGGTCGGTGGACTGCGTGGCTACACCGCGCGCGGTACTGACCGCACCAATGAAGCCGAGTTCGCGCGCTATTCGCACGGCCGCCGCACCGTAGTCCCGATGCGGCTTGCCGTTCGGGTAGGCGAACAGCGTGACGTGCCGCCCGACGATTTCCTCGAGCCGCCGCTTGCTGCGCAGCATCTCGCCGCGAATCGCCAACTCGTCCAAGGACGCGAGGATCGGGTGGTTCTCGGTATGTGCACCGATCTGCATGCCCGCATCGGACATTGCCCGCACCTGCACCGACTTCATCATCAAGTCATCCGGCAGATTTCCGCCGCTGCGCCGCTCGATGTCCGTCACCGTCGCCAGACGCAGTTCCATCGGCATGTACTTGACGCGCGCGATGACCGACTCGATGGCCTGGCGGCGCTGCTGCGCTGCCGCCAGCGGATAGACGTCGAGCGAGGCGCCCGGGATGCCGCGCAGGTCCAGCGTCGTGCCACGGGCCGTGCGGATCGACTCGATCACCGTGTCGTTCCACATCCGGCCACCGTCGAGGAAGCCCGTCGCGACGAAGCAGGTCGCGCACAAGCGGTGACGCCGTAGGATAGGCAGCGCGACGTCATGGTTGTCGGCGTAGCCATCGTCGAAGGTGATCGCCAGCGCCCGCGACGGCAGCCGCCCTTCGCGCAGGCGCACGATCGCCTGGTCCAGCGGCAGCACGTTGAACCACGACGCAAGCCACCCGCAGATCTCGTCGAAGCGGAGCGCGTCGATTTCGTCCGGGAAGATCGGGTCGGGCTCGGTCAGAACACGATGGAAGATCAACGTCGTGAGCCGCCCGAGCGGGCCGGCGGGCGACAGGCCGGAGAGCAGCAGGCGCATCATGCAGCGACCTGATCCTGCGCCCGGTTCACGCCGGGAACTCGCCACCGTCCTGGGGCAGCGGCAGGTTCAGTCTTCCAGCCTTGGCGCTGCAGCCACGCGCGGGTCAGCACGAGGATGACGAGCAGGTTGTACGGCAGGTCGAAGTAGGCGAGATCCAGAAAGGCCCCACCGACGAAGTAGCCGACGAACGACACCTGGGACATGCTGGCAAGGTCGTGGCACCACCCAGCCTGCGAATGGTTGCGGGCCTGCCGCCGGATCGCACTCGCGACCCTCCAACTCGAGATCCACATCGCGAGGAAGATGCCAAGTCCGACGAAGCCGTGATGCCCCAGAGTCTGAAAGTAGATGCTGTGCGCTACCGGTGTGCGATCCCCAGCGATGTGGACGTAGGGCGAGTACTTCATAAACAGTTCCGGTCTCGCGGCCAAGAACCCCACGCCCAACGGGTAGTCGAAACCAATCCCCCATGCCACCCACCAGGCGGCAATGCGCATCATTGCCGACTGATCCTCCTCGTAGGTGTTGATCGTGGACATGCGTGCTTCCCAGGTCTCCGGCATGAAGGCGATCAACGCAGCGCCCACGACTGCCATCACCATGAGCCCAAGCAGCCGGCGGCGCCCGAGTCGCCACCAGAGCAGCATCGACATCGCGACGACCGCCAGCAGTGCGCCGCGCGATTGGCTACCCAGCGCGGATGCAGCCAGCAGGATCATCAGGGCAGTCATCGCGCGCCGGCCCCAGCGTGACTCCAGCTGCAACTGCAGGAAGCGCACCAACGGAATCGTCATGACGATGGCGACGGCAAACGCGTTGTTTTCCGCGATGAAGGTTTCCGCCGGGCCCCATACCCGGTAACTTCCGGCGGTCACCAGGGTGAACGCGCCGCCCTTGGCGCCGAGGAACCCGAGCGAAATCACGATCACCCACACGAACGCAAAGATATGGGTCTTGGAACGCAGGAGCGCCAGCGCGACCAGCGTCATCAGGTAGATCTTCATCACCTTGTTCCACTGCCCGTAGTCGCCGGCCGGGTCCAGCCCCGCCAGCCATGACAAGGTGATCCACACGATGAACACGACCAGCCAGGTCACCGGCGGGCCCTTGAACGGCGATTCCCGATCCCTCGTGATCAGCAGGCCGATCAGCGTCGAGCCGGCCGCGATCGCTGCCACCGGCATGTCGTATGCGAAACCCCAGGTCGCCCGATGCGGATTCATCAGGCTGACCCAGGTCCACAGCATCACGCCGATCCATGGCCGGCGCAGCGCGGCAACGGCCCCGACCAGAACGATCGACATCACCAGGATGTCACGCATGCTCCACCGCCGCCGCGCCTTGCCCGAGCCCCGCCCGCACGTGGCTCACGATGTAGCGAAACTTGCCCGACTTTTCGGGGGCGATCTCGCCGACGTAACGCACCTCGACCTGCACACTCTGCCCCAGCCGCCGGCGGAATCCGTCGACGATTGCGCTGGCGTGGCGCTCGCGGTCGACGCAGGGCTCGACCACCAAGTCGACGCCGCAGCGCTGCAGTGTGTGCTGCGTGACCTTGAAGGCCTGCACGCCGGGCAGGTCGCGGAGAATGTAGATCAGCGCCAGACCGTGCATCACCGTGCCGTCTTCGGCGACGACGAAGTCGGTGGTGCGGCCCTGGACCTCGCGCAGCATCGGCAGGCCACGGCCGCACGGGCACCGGCGCTCGTCGAGTGCTGCAACGTCGCCGGTGCGGTAACGGACGAACGGAAAGTCGCGCGTGGCTAAGTGGGTGACAACAATCTCGCCGGGCGTGCCCGCTGGTACTGGATGGCCCTCACGGTCGACCAGTTCAACCACGATGTCCTCGGCGGTGAGATGCATGCCGCCGTGCTGACACTCGTGGGCGATGAAGCCGGCATCGCGCCCACCGTAGCCGTTGGCCACGCGGCAACCGAACACGCGCGCGATGACCTGGCGCTGGTGGTCGTACAGGCGTTCACTGGTACAGAACGCGACACGAATGCCCAGGTCGGTCATTGCCACACCGCGCTTTTCGGCGTGGGCGGCGATATGGCTCAGTGCCGACGGGTAGCCGAACAGCATGCGTGGCCGGCGCGCCCGGATCCGCTGCAGAAAGTGATCGAGCCGAGGCTCGCTCATCTCGAAGGCGGGCAAGAGCTCGGTGCGCATGATCCTGTCGCGCCACCGGCGCAGGCGGTCCTGCGCGCCGAGCTCGATCGGCGAGCCCCACACCACGATCTCCGGGTCGCCGACGTCCACGCCCCACCATCGCGTGGCGCGCCACTTGGCCGCCACGTCGTGGCCGACGCGTTCACGGCCGATGAAGAAGATCAACGGCTCGCCCGAACTGCCCCCGGTGTTGAACCTGGCCAGGCCGCTCGCGTGCCGGTGCTTGAGCTCGTCGGTGTGCGCACGGATCTCGGCCTTGGTCAGGAACGGCAACGCACGCAGGTCGTCCGGCGATCGCACCGCATCGGGGTCGAAGCCGACCCGGGTGAACAGCTGTTGGTAGTAAGGCACTCCGTCGCGGCAGGCCTGCAGCAGTGCACGCAATCGCGTCGTCTGCAGGTCGCGCAGGCGCTCGGCGCTCCACCACTGGCTGGCTTCCAGGTCGCGTCGCACACGCACGGTGTCGTGATGTTTCAGCCGCTCCTGCAGCGGAAACACGACACCCGAGACGAACCGGGTGTAGAGGCCCGTGTCCTGCCGGGCGTGCAGGGCTGTCGCCGTCATCTTGCCACCGCCATCGACGCGTTCGCTGCCGGCGCGAGGGCGCGAAACTCCTGCTCGAGATCGTCGACACGCAGGTCCCAAGTGTTTGCCTCGGCATGCCGACGCAGCGCGCCTCGGTCCCAATCGCGGGCCAGGGCATCGTCGATGGCCGCCAGCAGTGCCGCGGGCTCACCGAACGGGACGATAGTGCCGAGGTCCGGCCGACAGACGACCTCGGCGTTGCCACCCACTCGCGTGGTGACGACCGGCAGCCCGCAGGCCATGGCCTCGAGCAGCACGTTGGCCCAGCCCTCATTGCGCGTCGCCAGCACGAAGGCGTCGGAGGCCGACAGGGGGCCGCGCAGCGCATCGGGCTCGACGGGGCCGGTGAAGTGCACGCAGTCCTGGAGGCCGAGTTGGGCCACCTGCGCGCGCAGCCGTTGCGTCCAGTTCCCCTCGGGGCTAGGGCCGCCAACGACGAGGTAGTGCAGGTTCGGAACCTTCTTCCGCAGCGCGGGCAGCAGTTCGATCACCCGGTGGAAGCCCTTGCGCTCGACCAGCCCGCCCACCGTGACCAGGACCCGGGCGTCGGCAGGCAACCCGAGGCGGGCACGCTCGGCGGCGCGGTCCATCGGGAAAAAGCGCGCGAGGTCGACCCCGTTGCCCACCACGCGCGCTCGCTGTGGCTCGACGCCCAACGTCAGGGCCAGTCGCCGCAGCGAATCCGACACGGTGAACACGCGCTGCGCGCGCCGCAGTGCAGCCACGAGGCGGGGGCGCAACACGGGGTCGCGCGCGTGGCGCTCCTCGGTACCGCGCAGGGTGATCGTGACGGGCACCCCAAGCCAATGGCCCAGGCACGCCGCAGCGTAGCCGTCGGGGTAACCGAAGTGGGCGTCCAGCACATCGAGCCGCCCGGCGCGGCGCAAGGCCCAGGCGCGAGGCAGAGCCCCTAGCGCCATCGCCAGCCCGTCCAGGCGCCGCAGCACCAGCGGCAGCGAGAAGAAGCGCGGAAACCAGACGTCGAAGCCGGCTTGTTGCTCGTGGACCGGGGCGCCGGGACGGCTGCCTGGCCGCAGGCGCCGCACTAGGCCCTGGAGCGGGAACCAAGGCGACGGCGCCAGCACCGCTAGTGGCAGGCGGGCCCCCAAGCGGAACGTGCGCTCGCGGACGAACAGCCCCGCGCCAGGCTGCACGGAGCTGGGAAACAGGCTGCTCAGGACCACCACGTGCGGACCGGCCGGGCCGTTGTCGTTCATGCGGCCATCGTCTCGAGCCGCTTGGCGAGCCGTTCGTACACCGGCACGTAGCGGGCCGCCGACGCACGCCAGTGGCGCTCCTGCTCGACGTAGCGTCGCCCTTCGGCGCGCATGGCCTGCGCCGCCGCCGGCTGTGCCAGCACACCGGACAGCGCATCGGCCAGCGCGGCTGCGCTGCCGGCCTGAAACAGCCAGCCGGTCTGGCGGTGGCGGATGAGCTCCTTGTGTCCGCCCACGTCGGACGCCACCAGCAGACGGCCCTGGGCCATCGCCTCCAGCGGCTTGAGCGGCGTGACCAGCTCGGTCAGGCGCATCCGATGGCGCGGGTAGGCGAGCACGTCCACGAGGTCGTAGTAGCGTTGAACCTCCCCGTGCGGCACCCGGCCGGTGAACACCACCTTGTCCCGCAGACCCAGCGCTTGTGCCTGTTCCTTCAGGGCTTGTTCCTGCGGGCCGCCGCCGACCAGCAGCAGGCGCGCCGTCGGACGCCGCTGCAGCAGCAGCGGCAGCGCCTCGAGCAGGAGGTCGAGACCCTCGTAGGCGTAAAAGGAGCCGATGAATCCGACCACGTCGGCGCCATCCAGTCCCAGACGCGACTTGAGCGCGGCATCCGGTTCGCCCCCGAGGGAGAAGGTATCGACGTCGACCGCATTCGGGATCACGGTGACCTTGCCCGGTGCGATGCCGCGCTCGACGATGTCCTGACGCAGGCCCTCGCAGATGGTGAAGACGTGGTCCACCTGACGCAGGGCCCTCGTCTCGAGCTGGCGCGTGAGCCGGTAACGCAGGCTACCTTCGCTGGTGGTCCCGTGGTCGACGGCAGCGTCCTCCCAGAAGGCGCGTACCTCGTACACGACCGGCAACCCGAGCCGCTGTCCGACGCGCAGAGCCGGGATCGCGTTCAGCACAGGGGAGTGGGCGTGGATCAGGTCCGGTCGCACCTCGCGCGCCACCACTTCCAGCCGGGTGGTGAGATGCTTCATCAGCGTCATCTCCACCAGCCCGGGGACGCGGGCGCCGCCGGCGGTGTTGGGCGTGCGATAGAAGTGCCAGCCTTCGACCGACTCGTCTAGCGCCGAGCCGGCAGTGTGTTTCGGGCTCGTCAGGTGGAAGGTCTGCCAGCCCAGCGCACGCTGTTCGCGCAGCAGCGCCAGCGTGCGAAATGTGTAGCCGCTGTGCAGCGGGATTGAGTGGTCGAGGACGTGCAGGACGCGCACGGGCTTCATGCCAAGGCTGGCGACGGGACAGCGCGCTCGCCTGCGTCCTGCGCAGCGCCGTCGATGTTGCGCAGGAACGCATCGAACATCAACAGCGTCCACAGCGGGGCGCTGTAGTCGTTGACGCCCGACTGGTGGTTGTCCACCAGGTGTTGCAGGTACTCACGATTGAACCAACCGGTGTCGGCGATGCGCGCGCCGAGCACGGCGTCGCGCACGCGCTGCTTGAGCGGGCCGCGGAACCAGCGCGCCAGAGGCACCGAGAAGCCCATCTTGGGGCGGTAGAGCACGTCGTTGGGCAAGGCCGGCTCCATGGCCTTCTTGAGCAGCACCTTGCCTTCATTGCCGCGCACCTTGAGCGACGCTGGCAGCGTGGCTAGCCACTCGACGAGCGGGTGGTCCATCAGCGGCTCGCGCACCTCGAGCGAATGGGCCATCGAGGCGCGGTCGACCTTGGTGTTGATGTCTCCCACCAGGTAGGTATTGATATCGATGTACTGAACCAGCGCCAGCGGGTCGTCTGTGCCGGCGCGCGCGGCGTGGCGCTCGAAAACGTCGCGGGCGGTGTAGCCCCCCAGCCGACGCTTTAGATCGGCGCTAAACAACAGCGCCCGCATCGGATCTCGCAAGATCGAAACCGAGTGGAAATACGCCTCCACCGAGGTGCGTGCCATGCCTTCGAAGGTGGTCTTGGCGCGCAGGGGCCGCGGCGCCCAGTCGGCCTTGGGATAGACGCGCCCGAGCAGCCCGAACAGCGGCTGCCGCACCGCATGCGGCAGCGCCGATCGCATGCGCTCTTCCATCAGGTGCAGCCGGTAGCGGCGATAGCCGCCGAAGCTCTCGTCGCCGCCGTCTCCCGAGAGGGCCACGGTCACCTTCTTGCGCGCCAGCTGGCAGACCCGGTAGGTGGGGATGGCCGAGCTGTCGGCGTAGGGCTCGTCGTAAAGCCGGGCGAGCGTGTCGATCAGGTCGAAGTCGTCGCTCTTGACGGTCTCGACGAAGTGGTCGGTCCGGTAGCGCTCGGCCACGATGCGGGCAAAGGCGGCTTCGTCGAAGGCGGGGTCGTCGAAGGCGATCGAACAGGTGTGCACCGGCGCTTCGGACAGCCCCGCCATGGTGGCCACCACTGCGCTGCTGTCCACGCCGCCGGAGAGGAACGCGCCGAGCGGCACTTCGGAGATCATGCGCAGCCGCACCGATTCGGTGAGCCGCGCACGCAGCTCCGCGCAGGCTTCTTCGGCGCCGATCGGGTTGTCCAGCGTGAAGCGCAGGTCCCAGTACGGCTTCGGCGCGGGCACTGGCTCGCCGCGCCGCACCGCGAGCGTGTGGCCGGGCGGCAGCTTGAACGCGCGCGTGAAGATGCTCCGCGGTTCCGCCACGTAGCCGAGCGCGAAGTACTCTTCCACGGCCAGCGGGTCGATGTCGCGCGGCAGCCCGCCGTGGGCCAGGAGTGACTTCAGTTCGCTGCCGAACAGCAGCGTACCGTCGTCGAGCAGGGCCCAGTACAGCGGCTTGACGCCCAGGCGGTCGCGCGCCATGAACAGGGTCTGGCGGTTGCGGTCCCACAGCGCGAAGGCGAACATGCCTCGCAGGCGCTCGACGCAGGCTTCGCCCCAGGCTTCCCAGGCATGCACGATGACCTCGGTGTCGCTGCGCGTATGGAACACGTGGCCCAGGGCCTGCAGTTCGGGGATCAGCTCCCGGTAGTTGTAGATCTCGCCGTTGAAGACGATGACCACCGAGCCGTCTTCGTTGAACAGCGGCTGCTGGCCGGTGGCGATGTCGATGATCGAAAGGCGCCGGTGGCCGAACCCGAGCCCCGGCTCGACGTGCACGCTGCCTTCGTCGGGGCCGCGGTGCAGCTGCGAGTCGTTCATGCGCTGCAACACGGCGGCCGAGACCGGCCGCTGGCCGCGGGTGTCGAAGATGCCGGTGATGCCGCACATGGGTTGTTCTCTCCCGCCGGAAGCGGACCGGACCGAACCGGAGCGCGGATGGTAGGGGAGACGTGCGGCCTCGGCGCTGACGGCAAGGCTGCGGCAGGGGCCCACATGACTTCTGCCACGCGGGCAGCCGCCGTTCGCCCCCCTCGAACAAGGGGGGTCGGGCTGCGTGAGCCCGGGGTCCTCAGGGCAAGGGCTGCGGCGCGGCCGGTGCCGGCTGCAGCCCCGCGGCCGCGAGCCCGCGCTCGTACACCCGCTGGTAGGCCGCCAGCATCGCCTCGAGGCTGAACCGCGCCTCGGCCACCGCGCCATTTTTGGTGTTCTTATCACCAAATAAAGTAAT
>JAFLDG010000079.1 GCA_017302495.1 Burkholderiales bacterium | reverse complement strand
CCGAGGTGGCGCCGGTGGTGGCCGGCCTGCTGCGCGTGATGCAGCGCGTGCACGCCGGGCGCGGGCTGCGCATCGAGCAGGCGCCGATCGCCGCCGGGCTGGCCTTTGCCGGCGAGGCGCAGGACCTGCAGGAGATGCTCGGCAACCTGCTCGACAACGCCTGCAAGTGGGCGCGCAGCACCGTGCATGTCGCGGCCGAGCAGGTTCCGGCTGCGCCGGGCGCGGCGCGGCTGCGGCTGGTGGTCGACGACGACGGCCCGGGCATCGCGCCCGCCCAACGCGAGCGGGCGCTGGCGCGCGGCGCGCGGCTCGACGAGTCGGCACCGGGCAGCGGCCTCGGCCTGGCAATCGTGCACGACCGGGTCGGGCTCTACGGCGGGACGATGCGGCTCGACGCCGCTCCCGGTGGCGGCCTGCGCGTCGTGCTGGAGCTGCCGGCCGCCGGCGGCTGAAGCGCTGCGGCGGCACCGCCGGCCTCAGCGCACCGCCTGCAGGAAGTGCATGTGGCGCTCGTACTGGTCGAGCACGTCGTGCACGATGTCCGGCCGCGACCAGTTCATGATGTCGTAGTCCTGGCCGCCCTCGCGCAGGTGTACCTCGGCGCGGTAGTACTTCAGCGCCTGGGCGCGCCGGCGCGTGGTGTCGGTGATCACGAAGGACGCCGGCTCGTAGGCGCGCGGGTGCACCGCGTAGACGAAGTCCGCCTCGGCGCCGTGGCCGACCTCGACCCAGACGCGGCCCGCCTCGTCCTCGTCGGCGCCGACGCGCGCCTGCAGCCCCTTGGTGCGCATCGCGTCGGCCACCTCGGCGAGCGCGGGCTGCACCGTCTCGCGCACGAAGCGCAGCACCTCGTCGCGCTTGGGCTGGTGCACGATATGGGTCAGCCGCTGCTGCCAGTTGAGCGCCGCATGCGGGCCGCGCGGTGCGACACGCGCGCGGCGCAGCGACTGCCGCCTGACCCCCTCGATGCGCAGCGCGCGCAGCAGCCCCCAGCACATCAGCAGCATCACGACGGCGAAGGGCAGCGCGGCGGCGATCGTCGCGGTCTGCAGCGCGCCGAGGCCGCCGGTCAGCAGCAGCGCGGCGGCGGCCACGCCCTCGACGGCGGCCCAGAACACGCGCTGCCACAGCGGCGAGTCGTCGTGGCCGCCGTTGGTCAGCAGGTCGACGACCAGCGACCCCGAGTCCGACGAGGTGACGAAGAAGGTCATCACCAGCAGCGTGGCCAGCAGCGAGGTGACCGTCGACAGCGGCAGGTACTCGAAGAAGCGGAACAGCGCCACCGCGGTGTCCGCGGCCACCGCGTCGGCCAGGCCGACGAGCCCTTGGCGCATCACCATGTGCAGCGCGGTGTCGCCGAAGAAGGTCATCCACATGAAGGTGAAGCCCACCGGCACCAGCAGCACGCCGACGACGAACTCGCGGATCGTGCGCCCGCGCGAGACGCGCGCGATGAACATGCCGACGAAGGGTGACCAGGCGATCCACCACGCCCAGTAGAACAGCGTCCAGCCGCCGATCCAGCCGGTGGGCTCGTAGGCGTAGAGGTTGAAGGTCATCGCGAACAGGTTCGACAGGTACATGCCGGTGTTCTGCACCAGCGTCTGCAGCAGGAACACCGTCGGCCCGGCGACGAGCACGAAGACCAGCAGCAGCACCGCGAGCACCATGTTCAGCTCGGAAATGCGGCGAATGCCGGCGTCGAGCCCGAGGCCGACCGACAGCGTCGCGACCGCGGTGATGACGACGATCAGCACGACCTGCACGGTCGGCGTCGTCGCGACGCCGAACAGGTGCGCGAGGCCGGCGTTGACCTGGATGACGCCGAAGCCGAGCGAGGTCGCGACACCGAAGATCGTGCCCAGCACCGCGAACACGTCGACCGCATGCCCGATCGGGCCGTGGATGCGTTCGCCGATCAGCGGATACAGCGCCGAGCGCACCGTCAGCGGCAGCCCGTGGCGGAACGAAAAGTAGGCGAGCGACAGCGCGACCACCGCGTAGATCGCCCAGGCGTGCACGCCCCAGTGGAAGAAGGTGATGCGCATCGCCTGGCGCGCCGCCTCCACGGTCTGCGCCTCGCCCACCGGCGGCGTCACGTAGTGCATCACCGGCTCGGCGACGCCGAAGAACATCAGCCCGATTCCCATGCCGGCCGAGAACAGCATCGCGAACCACGAGCCGTAGCTGTAGTCGGGCTGGCTGTGGTCGGGGCCGAGGCGGATCTCGCCGTAGCGCGACAGCGCCAGCGCGACGACGAACAGCAGGAACCCGGCCACCGCGAGCACGTAGAACCAGCCGGCCGATTCGAGCGTCCAGTCGCGCAGCGCGCCGAACCGCTTCGACGCCGCCTCGGGGGCGATGACGCCATAGAGCACGAAGGCCAGCGTTCCCACCGCGGAGGTGACGAACACCGGAGTGTTCATCAGCACGCGCGGGCGGGCGGGCGCGTCGGCGGGGTCGGCGTTCATCGGCGATGCTCCTCGTGCTGCGCGATCCCGGCCGGCGCCGTGCGTCGAAGCTGCAAAGGGAGTCTTGGCAGAGCCGGCTGCCGGTCGATTCTCGGGCATCGTGGCGACCGCCGCCAGCCCGGCGACAGCGGCCCGGGCTTCAGGAAACCACCGTCGGCAGCGGCGCCGCCCGTCGAGGCCGTGCACGCCTCGGGGGGATGGCCGCGGCCGAAGGATCGGCGCACACTGCGTCCTGCGGTCGGCGCCAGCGGCAGCGTGCCGGCCGGAAAGCTGCGGAGCTTGTCATGGCCATTCCCCAACGACTGTCGGAGTACCTGTCGGCCTCGGCGACCGGCTACGGCATCGTCGAACACCGCCACAGCGGCTGCAGCGCGGGCAGCGCCCGGGTGGCGAAGGTGCCTGCGCACCAGCTCGCGAAGGCGGTGGTGCTCGAGGACGACAGCGGCTGCGTGCTCGCGCTGGTGCCGGCCGACCGCAGCGTCCAGGTCGGCCGGCTCGGCCAGCTGCTGCACCGCGGCCAGCTGCACCTGGCGGACGAGGTGCGGTGCGCCGCGATATTCGCCGGCTGCGAAGCCGGCGCCGTGCCGTCGCTCGGCATGCCGTGGGGCGTCGAAACCGTGGTCGACGACACGCTCGAGCAATGCGACCCGGTGTACCTGGAATGCGGCGACCACGAGCGGCTGCTGCTTCTCACGCACGCCCAGTTCCACGAACTGGTGCGGTCGGCGCCGCACGGCGCGTTCAGCGGCCCGCGGGTCCATTGACCGAAGCAGCGCAGACCGCCGCGACGGCCGGCGGCGGCGTCACCGCGAGCTTCCGCTTCTACGAGGAGCTGAACGACTTCCTCGCGCCCGAGCACCGGCGCCGCAGCTTCACGCGCCGCTGCGCGCGCGCCGCGACCGTCAAGCACATGGTCGAGGCGCTCGGCGTGCCGCACACCGAGGTCGAGCTGGTGCTGGTCCACGGCGAGTCGGTCGGCTTCGAGCGGCTGATCCGCGAAGGCGACCGCGTTGCCGTCTACCCCAAGTTCGAGGCCTTCGACGTGACGCCGCTGCTGCGCGTGCGCGCGCAGCCGCTGCGCGCGCTGCGCTTCGTCGCCGACGCGCACCTCGGTGGGCTGGCGCACCTGCTGCGCATGACCGGCTTCGACACGCTGTACGACAACGGCTATCACGACGCGCAGATCGAGCGCATCGCGATCGCCGAGCAGCGCATCGTGCTCACGCGCGACCGCGATCTGCTCAAGCGCCGCGGCGTCAGCCACGGCTGCTACGTGCGCGCACAGCGCAGCGAGGCGCAGCTGCGCGAGGTCTTCGACCGGCTCGACCTGGCGCGCGCGGCGCGGCCGCTGACGCGGTGCCTGCGCTGCAACGCGCCGCTGCACGCGGTGAGCCAGGCCGAGGTCGCGGCGCGGCTGCCGGAAGCGGTGCGCGCGCGCTACCGGGACTTCAGCGCCTGCGCCGCTTGCGGGCGCGTCTACTGGCCGGGCTCGCACTGGCAACGCATGCGCGCGCTGGTCGCATCCTTCGGCCTGCCGTTGGCGGACGCCGGCGCGCAGCGGGAAACCGACGGCGCGGCCTGAGCGCCGGCCGCGTGCCCTTCACAAGTCGGTGCGCAGCTTCCAGATCTCGGGGAACAGCACCACGTCGAGCATCTTGCGCAGGTAGCTGACGCCGCCGGTGCCGCCGGTGCCGCGCTTGAAGCCGATCACGCGCTCGACCGTCGTCACGTGGCGGAAGCGCCAGAGGCGGAACGCGTCCTCCAGGTCGGTCAGCTCCTCGCCGAGCTGGTACAGGTCCCAGTGGTGCTCGGGGTCGCGGTAGACGCCGAGCCAGGCGGCCTCGACCGCGTCGCTGGCTTCGTAAGGCCGGGTCCAGTCGCGTTCCAGGTGCGAGGCCGGCACCGCGATGCCGCGGCGCGCGAGCAGCCGCAGCGACTCGTCGTACAGGCTCGGCGCGCGGTACGCGGCCTCGACCTGCGCCAGCAGGTCCGGCCGGTGCGCGTGAGGCTTCAGCATCGCCGGGTTCTTGTTGCCCAGGCTGAACTCGATGCAGCGGTACTGCCAGCTCTGGAAGCCGCTCGAGTTGGCCAGGTACGGGCGGATCGCGCTGTATTCCGGCGGCGTCATCGTCGCCAGCACGTCCCAGGCGTGCACCAGCTGCTCCATGATCTTGCTGACGCGCGCCAGCATCTTGAAGGCCGGCGCCAGTTCGTCGCGCGCGATGTTTCCGATGGCAGCACGCAGCTCGTGCAGCATCAGCTTCATCCACAGCTCGCTGGTCTGGTGCTGCACGATGAACAGCATCTCGTTGTGGTCGGGCGACAGCGGATGCTGGGCGGTCAGCACCTGGTCCAGGTGCAGGTAGTCGCCGTAGCTCATGTCGCGCGCGAAGTCGAGCTTCGCGCCTTCTTCGCGCACGATGCCTTCGGTGCTGGGTTGCTGCTCGCTCATGTCACCGCCGCCCGCTGGTTGAAGCGCGCTTCGCGCCATTCTTCGTTGTGCAGCATCTGCCGCATGCGCTCGACCGCGTCCCAGACGTCGACGAAGCGCAGGTACAGCGGCGTGAAGCCGAAGCGCAGGATGTCCGGCGCGCGGAAGTCGCCGACCACGCCGCGCGCGATCAGCGCCTGCACCATCGGATAGCCGTGCGTCGCGTGCGCGAAGCAGACCTGGCTGCCGCGTTGCGTGTCGTCGCGCGGCGACACCAGCGTCAGGCCATGGCCGGCGCAGCGTTCTTCCACCAGCGCAGTGAAGGCGCGCGTCAGCGCCAGCGACTTCGTACGCAGCGCCGCCATGCCGCCCAGGCTCTCGGCGGCGAGCACGGTGTCGACGCCGCATTCCAGCGCCGCCAGGCCGAGCACCGGCGGCGTGCCGCACAGGTAGCGGCGGATGCCCGGCGCGGGCCGGTAGCCGGGCGTGAACTCGAAGGGCGCGGCATGGCCCATCCAGCCGGCCAGCGGCTGCCAGAAGCGCTCGGCGTGCCTTTGAGCGACCCACACGAAAGCCGGCGCGCCGGGGCCGCCGTTCAGGTACTTGTAGCCGCAGCCAATGGCGAAGTCGGCGCCGCTGCCGCTCAAGTCCAGCGGCAGCGCGCCGGCCGAATGCGCCAGGTCCCAGATCGTCAGCGCGCCGGCCGCGTGCGCGGCCTGCGTCAGCGCCGTCATGTCGTGGATGCGGCCGTTGGCGTAGTTGACGTGCGTCAGCATCAGCACCGCGCAGCGTTCGTTGAGCAGCGCCGGCAGCCCCTCGGGGCTGTCGGCGAGCACCAGCTCGAAGCCGCGCTCGGCCGCGGTGGCTTCGGCGATGTACAGGTCGGTGGGGAAGTTGCTGCGCTCGCTGACGATGCGCGTGCGCTGCGGCGCATCGGCGCGCGCGATCGACAGCGCCGCGTTCAGCACCTTGTAGAGATTCACCGAGGTCGAATCGGCGGCCACGCATTCACCGGGACCGGCGCCGATCAGCCGCGCGATCTTGTCGCCGATGCGCGGCGCCAGCCCCATCCAGCCGGCGCTGTTCCAGCTGCCGATCAGGCCGACGCCCCATTCCTGCGTGACCACCTGCTGCACGCGCGCCGGCGTGGCCTTCGGCATCACGCCGAGCGAGTTGCCGTCGAGATAGATCAGGCCCTCGGGAATGGCGAACTGGTCGCGCAGGGGCGCCAGCGGGTCGGCGGCGTCGAGTGCCAGGGCTTCGTCGCGGGTCTTCATGCAGTCTCCATCAGTCGATCGTTCGCAGCACCGCGCGCACCGGGCTCGCGTCGGCGCCGATCAGCTTCAACGGCAGCGCGATCAGTTCGTAGTCGCCTTCCGGCACGTCGTCGAGCACCAGGTTCTCGAGCACGCGCAGGTTCCGGCGGCGGATCACCTGGTGGCTCGGCAGGTCCTTGCTCGCGGCCGGGTCGATGCTCGCGGTGTCGATGCCGATCAGCTTCACGCCCAGGTCGGCCAGGCGCTCGACGGTCAACGGCGCGAAGGCGGCCAGGTCCGGGTCCCAGCCGGCGGGTTGCCGCGCGTAGGTGCGCACCAGTACGCGCGGCGGCAGGTCGGCAAGCGCGTGTTCGAGGTGCGCCCACTCGACCAGAGGCCCGAGGCCGATCGCATGGATCACGCGGCAGCGGCCGAGGTAGGGCTCGAGCGCGACCGCGCCGATGGGTGCGCCGGCGTCGTCGTAGTGCAGCGGCGCGTCGGCATGCGCACCGGTGTGCGGCGAGAGTGTGAGCGTCGCGACATTGACCGGGCAGCCCGGGCCGATGCGCGCGTTCCACGCCTGCACGTAGCGCGCGTCGCCGGGGAAGACCGGCGAATCGGCGTGGATCGGCGGGGAGATGTCCCGCAGAAGTGGCATCGGGTCGGGCGGCGGTAATACTTTAGAACTAAAGTATATCGACCCGTCCCCGACCCGTCAAACACCGGCCGCGGGCGCTCGTCGTGCGCGCGGACGGCCGTGCCGCCGCCTACTCGATCGTCACCTTCGCGTCCTTGACCAGCTTGGCGAACTTGTCGGTGTCGGCCTTGATCTGCGCCGCCATCTGCTCGCCGCTGTTGCCGATGGGCTCGGCGCCGATCTCGTCCATGCGCTTCTTGAAGTCCGGCGACTGGATGATCTTCACCGCTTCGGCGTTGAGCCGCGCGACGATGTCCTTCGGCGTCGCCGCCGGCGCGAGCAGGCCGAACCAGGTGCCGGTGTCGATGCCGTTGACGCCGGCTTCGGCGAGAGTCGGCACCTCGGGCAGCGCGCTCGCGCGCTTGGCCGTCGTCACCGCCAGCGGGCGCAGCTTGCCGGCCTTGATGTGCGGCAGCACCGGCGTGATCGTGTCGAAGGACATCGTGATCTGGCCGCCGATCAGGTCGGTGACCAGCGGGCCGCTGCCCTTGTAGGGGATGTGCGTCAGCTCGGTGCCGGTGGCGTTCTCGAACTGCGTGCCGATCAGGTGCTGCGCGGTGCCGTTGCCGTTCGAGCCGTAGCTGAGCTTGCCGGGCTGCGCCTTGGCCTGCGCCACCAGTTCGGCCACCGTCTTCGCCGGGTTGTTTGCGTTGACGACCAGCACGTTGGGCACCAGCGCGATCGTCGTGATCGGCGCGAAGTCCTTCTGCAGGTCGTAGGGCAGCTTCTTGTACACGCTCGTCGCGATCGTGTGGTGCACGGCGCCGACGAGCAGCGTGTGGCCGTCGGGCTTGGCCTTGGCGACGTAATCGGCGCCGAGCGTCGCGCCGGCGCCGGGCTTGCTCTCGACGATCACCGGCTGGCCCAGGGCCTGCTGCAGCTTGTCGGCCAGCGCGCGGGCGAGCACGTCGGTGGTGCCACCGGCCGGGAAGGGCACGACCAGCGTGATCGGCTTGTTCGGCCAGGCTTGAGCGAAGGCGCTGCCGGCAGTCAGTGCAGCGGCGAGGGCCGTGGCCTGCAGCAGGCGGCGGCGAAGGAGGTGAGTGATCGGTTGCATGCGCGTCTCCAGTGGGTCGCGGCGGCGAAGGGCGGCTTGCGGGGCTGCGCCGGCGCCTTCGCCGCCGCAGGCCGAGGGGTGGAAGCCCGCGTTCGCGGGCCGGGGGCCTGTCGCGTCAGGCGGCCTTGCGGCGCTGGTCGGCGGCGAGCCGTGCGCACACCGCCCGCGTCACGTCGGCGGTGGTGGCGGTGCCGCCCAGGTCGCGCGTGTGCAGCGCCTTGTCGGCGGTCACCTGTTCGATCGCGCGCATCACTCGCGCCGCCGCGTCGCGCTCGCCCAGGTGCTCGAGCAGCATCACCACCGACCAGAAGGTGCCGACCGGATTGGCCAGCCCCTGGCCCATGATGTCGAAGGCAGAGCCGTGGATCGGCTCGAACATGCTCGGGTAGCGGCGCTCGGGGTCGATGTTGCCGGTGGGCGCGATGCCCAGGCTGCCGGCCAGCGCGGCCGCCAGGTCGCTCAGGATGTCGGCGTGCAGGTTGGTGGCGACGATGGTGTCCAGCGTCGCCGGCTTGTTGACCATGCGCGCGGTCATCGCGTCGACCAGTTCCTTGTCCCATTGGACGTCGGGGAACTCGGCGGCGACTTCGGCGGCGATCTGGTCCCACATCACCATCGCGTGGCGCTGCGCGTTGCTCTTCGTCACCACCGTCATCTGCTTGCGCGGCCGGCTCTGCGCCAGCTTGAACGCGAAGCGCAGGATGCGCTCGACGCCGGCGCGGGTCATGATCGAGACGTCGGTCGCGGCCTCGATCGGGTGGCCCTGGTGCACACGGCCGCCGACGCCCGAGTATTCGCCTTCGCTGTTCTCGCGCACGATGACCCAGTTCAGGTCGTCGGGGCCGCAGCGCTTCAGCGGCGCGTCGATGCCGGGCAGGATGCGCGTCGGCCGCACGTTGGCGTACTGGTCCAAGCCCTGGCAGATCTTCAGCCGCAAGCCCCACAGCGTGATGTGGTCGGGGATGTGCGGATCGCCGGCCGAGCCGAACAGGATCGCGTCCTTGTGGCGGATCGCGTCCAGGCCGTCGGCGGGCATCATCTCGCCGTGGGCGCGAAACCAGTCGCCGCCCCAGTCGAAGTTCTGAAACTCGAAGCGGAAGGTGCCGCTGGCCGCGGCCACGGCCTCGAGCACCTGGCGGCCGGCCGGGACCACTTCCTTGCCGATGCCGTCGCCGGGAATGGTGGCGATCGAGTAGGTCTTCATCACATGTCTCCTGCTGGGTGGGGTGCAACGATGGCGGCACTGTAGGTCGTGGACACCGTAGCGGCGCGCGGCTAGAGTGAAGGCATCGTTAACCTGAAGTTGAAGGTCGAAGATGCCGTCGCGCGCCGCGCCGAGTGCAGTCCAGCCCGCCGACCTCGGCTTCTTCTCGGCGCTGGTGCGCGCCGGCAGCCTCAGCGCCGCCGGCCGCGAAATGGGCGTCAGCACGGCCGCGGTCAGCAAGCACCTGGCGGCGATGGAGGCGCGGCTCGGCGTCGTGCTCGTCAACCGCACGACCCGACGCATGAGCCTGACGCCCGAGGGCGAGCTGTATCTGGCGCAGGCGCGCCGCATCCTGGCGAGCATCGACGACCTCGGCCAGCAACTCGGCGCCGCGAAGGCGCTGCCGCAGGGCCTGCTGCGCGTGAACGCGACGCTGGGCTTCGGCCGCAGCCACGTGGCGCCGCTGGTCTCGGCCTTCGTGCGCAAACACCCCGCGGTCGAGGTGCAGTTGCAGCTGTCGGTCAACCCGCCGGCGCTGACCGAGGACCTGTACGACGTCGGCATCCGCTTCGGCCCGCCGCCCGACGCGCGCGTGATCGCGCGCCGGCTGGCGCCGAACCGGCGCCTGCTGTGCGCGTCACCGGCTTACCTGGCGCGGCACGGCACGCCGAAGCTGCCGGGCGAGCTGGCGCGCCACAACTGCATCGGCATCCGCCAGGGCGACGAGGCCTACGGCACCTGGCGGCTCGCGGCCGGCCGCGGCCGCGGCGCGGCGGGCGAAGCGGTCAAGGTGCGCGGCAACCTGACGACCAACGACGGCGGCGTCGCGGTGCAATGGGCGCTCGACGGCCACGGCATCCTGATGCGCGCCGAATGGGACGTCGAGCGCTACCTGAAGAGCGGCCGGCTCGTGCAGGTGCTGCCGCAGTACGCGACGCCCGATGCCGACATCTACGCCGTCTACCCGGAGGTGCAACAGCTGTCGACGCGGGTGCGCTCGTTCGTCGGTTTCCTGGCGCAGTCGTTCGCGCAGCAGGGCGCGGAAGGCCGTCGGTAGTCAGCCGATGCGGCCGAGCAGCAGGTACTCCATCAGCGCCTTCTGCGCGTGCAGCCTGTTTTCGGCCTCGTCCCAGACCACCGACTGCGGCCCGTCGATGACCTCGGCCGCGACCTCCTCGCCGCGGTGCGCCGGCAGGCAGTGCATGAACAGCGCATCGGGCTTGGCCGCGGCCATCATCTCGGCGTCGACGCACCAGTCGGCGAAGGCCTTCTGCCGCGCCTCGTTCTCGGCCTCGTAGCCCATGCTGGTCCAGACGTCGGTGGTCACGAGGTCGGCGCCGCGGCAGGCTTCCATCGGATCCTCGAAGACCCGGTAGCAGCCGGCGTCGGAGACGCCGGCCACCTTGGGGTCGACCTCGTAGCCGCCCGGCGTGCTGACATGCACGGTGAAGCCGAGGATCTCGGCCGCCTGCAGCCAGGTGTTGGCCATGTTGTTGCCGTCGCCGACCCAGGCCACCACCTTGCCCTGGATCGAGCCGCGGTGTTCGATGTAGGTCAGGATGTCGGCCAGGATCTGGCAGGGGTGGTATTCGTTGGTCAGCCCGTTGATCACCGGCACGCGCGAATGGGCGGCGAAGGCGGCGATCTTCGCCTGCTCGTAGGTGCGGATCATCACCAGGTCGCACATGCGGCTGATGACGCGCGCGCTGTCCTCCACCGGCTCGGCGCGGCCGAGCTGGCTGTCGCCGGTGGTCAGGTGCACGACCGAGCCGCCCATCTGGTACATGCCGGCCTCGAAGCTGACGCGGGTGCGCGTGCTCGCCTTCTCGAAGATCATCGCCAGCGTGCGGTCGGCCAGCGGCTGGTACTTCTCGTAGTTCTTGAAGCGCGTCTTGATGATGCGCGCGCGCTCGAACAGGTAGGCGTACTCCTCGGCGCGCAGGTCCTTGAACTGCAGGTAGTGCTTCATCAGCGTCGCGCCGGGCTTCATGCCGCTTCGGCGAGGAAGGTGCGCACGAGCGGCGCCAGGATCTCGACGATGCGGTCGGCCTCGGCGGCCGACAGGATCAGCGGCGGCACCAGGCGCACCACCTTGTCCGCGGTGACGCTGATCATCAGCCCGGCCTCGGCCGCGCGCTGCAGCAGCACGCCGCACGGCCGCGCCAGCTCGATGCCGAGCATCAGCCCCTGGCCGCGCACCTCGACCACGCCGGCGACGCCGCCCAATTCGCGCTGCAGCGCGTCCTTCAGCCGCTTGCCGACCCGCGCGGCGTTGTCGAGCAGCCCTTCCTCGACCATGATGCGCAGCGTCTCGACGCCGGCGCGCATCGCCAGCGGGTTGCCGCCGAAGGTGGTGCCGTGGTTGCCCGGGCCGAACACGTCGGCCTTCGGCCCGACCACCACCGCGCCCACCGGCACGCCCGAGCCCAGCCCCTTGGCCAGCGGCATCACGTCGGGCACGATGCCGGCCCACTGGTGCGCGAACCACTTGCCGGTGCGGCCGAGGCCGCACTGCACCTCGTCGAGCATCAGCAGCCAGCCCTTCGCGTCGCACAACGCGCGCACGCCGCGCAGGTACTCCCAGCGCGCCGGATGGATGCCGCCTTCGCCCTGGATCGTCTCGAGGAAGACCGCGACCACGTTCGGCCGCTCGGCGGCGACCCGCTCGAGCGCCGCCAGGTCGTTCAGCGGCACGCGCACGAAACCCTCGACCAGCGGGCCGAAACCGGCCTGCACCTTCGGGTTCGCGGTGGCCGACAGCGTCGCGATCGAGCGGCCGTGGAAGGCGTTCTCGTAGACCACGATCTCGGGGCGCTCGATGCCGCGGTCGTGGCCGAACTTGCGCGCGATCTTCAGCGCCGCCTCGTTCGCCTCGAGGCCGGTCGAGCAGAAGAAGGCCTTCGCGAGGCCCGAGATCGCGCACAGCTTCTCGGCCAGCTGCTCCTGCAGGGGCACCTGGTAGTAGTTCGAGCTGTGGATCAGCCTGGCGACCTGGTCCTGCAGTGCCGGTACCAGCTTCGGGTGCGCGTGGCCGAGCGTGTTGACCGCGATGCCGCCGAGCCCGTCCAGGTACTTGCGGCCCTGCGTATCCCAGACCCAGCAGCCCTTGCCGTGCGACAGCGCGATCGGCAGTCGGCCGTAGGTGTTCATCAGGTGTGAAACCGTCGCGGCGGCCGGGCGTTCGGGGGCGTTCATCGGCGTTCCTCGGGTGGGGCGGCGGGGCCGCGGATTCTACGAGTCGGGGCCTCGCCCTTCGACCCGCATCGCCGACCCCGGACGGCGAAACCGCCGCGGTGCAGGCTCATATCGCGCCAGCGATGTGAAGGCGCGAAGCGCCGTGCCGGAACCAAAACAAAGAGCCTGCTCGGTGGCAGGCTCTGGTCGGCGGGGGGAAGGGCTCGTTTCAGGCAGCGAGGCTCAACGCCTTCACCTTGGCCGACAGGCGGCTCTTGCATCGCGCGGCCTTGTTCTTGTGGAAGATGCCCTTGTCGGCAATCGAGTCGATCACCGGCTGCGCTTGTTTGAACAGCTCGGCCGCCTTGGCCTTGTCGCCGCCGGCCACCGCCTTCTGCACGTTCTTGATCGCGGTGCGGAAGCGCGAGCGCAAGGCGGTGTTGGCGGCGTTGAGCTTGACGTCCTGGCGGGCGCGCTTGCGGCCCGACGCGATGCGGACGGTCTTTTTCTTGGCTTTGGACGTGGTGGCCATGCTGCGACGGGGTACGGTCCCGGGCTGGAAAAGCCGAGCAGTATAACACCGGCCGCCGGCACGAGGCACCGGCAGTGGAGGGCGCTGCCTATAATCGCGCCCGCTCGAGCGGCGGCTCCACCGCGGCCCGAAGGTCCGGGCGCCTGCGCCTGACCCTTCGTGCGGCAGGGGCGGCGCCGCGGGCGCCGACCATCCGGCCCGACCCGCGTCCGCGCGCCCGCGATGAACCTGCTGAAGGCCGCCTCCACCGTCTCGATCCTCACGCTTGCCTCGCGCATCACCGGGCTGGTGCGCGAGCAGCTGATCGCCGCGGCCTTCGGCGCCAGCGCCGCGACGGATGCGTTCAACGTCGCCTTCCGCATCCCGAACCTGCTGCGGCGCCTGTTCGCCGAAGGCGCGTTCTCGCAGGCCTTCGTGCCGATCCTGGCCGATGCACGCGTGCGCGAAGGCGACGAAGCCACGCGGCGGCTGATCGATGCGGTGGCCACCGTGCTCGCCTGGGCGCTGGTCGCCACCAGCGTGGCCGGCGTGGTCGGCGCACCGGTGCTGGTGTGGGTCATCGGCGCCGGGCTCGCGGAGTTCGACCTGGCCGCGACGATGACGCGCTGGATGTTCCCGTACATCTTCTTCATGTCGATGGTCGCGCTGTCGGCGGGCATCCTGAACACTTGGCGGCGCTTCGCGGTGCCGGCCGCGACGCCGGTGCTGCTGAATCTGGCGATGATCGGCGCGGCCGCGTGGGGCGCGCCGCGCTTCGCCGCCTGGGGCGTGCCGCCGGTGCTGGCGCTGGCCGCCGGCGTGATGCTCGGCGGGTTGCTGCAACTGCTGGTGCAGGTGCCGGCGCTCGCGCGCCGGTGCGGTCAACTGGGAAGTGATTGCCGAAATCGTCGTCAGTTGGTTGCTC
>JAFLDG010000078.1 GCA_017302495.1 Burkholderiales bacterium | reverse complement strand
GCGCAGCCAGGCGCGGATCGCGAGCCCGCCCATGCTGTGGCCGACGAGCAGCGGCGGCCGGCCCGTGGCCTGCTCGAGGCGCCGGACCGCGGCGTCGATGCGCGGCGCGTAGTCGTCGATCGAGCCGAACACCGGTTCCAGGTCGACCGCGACCACCGGCACGCCGGCCGCATGCAGCGCCGGCCACCAGCCGTTCCACAAGCCGCGGTTGCAGACGAAGCCGTGCACCAGCACCACCCCGCGCCGGCCGGGCGCCGGCGGCCGGTCGGTGTCGGCGAAGCGGCGGCTGCGGAACGGCTGGCGCCAGCCGAAGACGACGATCGCGCCGGCCACCTCGGCCGCCCAGGCGCGCAGCAGCTCGACGGTGGTCGGCGCCGGCGCCGGGTCGCCGCGGTTCAGCGCGCGCAGCCAGACGAATTCCAGCGCCATCAGCGCGGCGTGCCCACCGGCGATCGCGACCGCGCCCACCGCCCCGAGCCAGACCAGGCCGACCGCGGCCCAGAACCATGCCCAGGCGATCGCCGCCAGGCCGAGCCCGAGCAGCAGAAGGCGCAGCAGCCAGGCGAGCCTCATGCGGCCCGATTCTGGGCCGGCGCCGGCCGCCGGACTGGGGCGCATCCCCTAGCGCGGGCCGCGGCCGCAGGCGCCGGCATTGGGTACGCTTGCAGCCATGCATCCGCAGGCGGCCGCGATCCTCGACACCCTGCACACGGTCGACGCGCAGCGCGCGCTGCGCGCCCGCGACCCGGCGCTGGCCGGGCGCGTGCAGGCGGTCAAGCACTACCAGCACGAGCGCTTCCAGCGCACCTATGCCGACCTGCTCGGCTCGCCGCGCTACGGCGCCGCGGCCCGCTTCTTCCTCGAGGACCTGTATGGCCCGAGCGACTTCAGCCGGCGCGACACCCAGTTCGCCCGGGTCGTGCCGGCGCTGGTGCGGCTGTTCCCGAAGGAGGTGGTGCACACCGTGCTGACGCTCGGCCAGCTGCATGCGCTGTCGGAGACGCTGGACACCGAGATGGGCCAGGCGGTCGGGCCCGGGCCGGTGGACCTGGCCGCGTACACCGCGGCCTGGCAGGCGGTGGGCCGGCCGGCCGACCGCGAGCGCCAGATCGCGCTGATGCGCGAAGTTGGCGACGCGCTCGACGGCTACACCCGCAACCCGCTGCTGCGCCGCGCGCTGCAGCTGATGCGCGGGCCGGCGCGGCTGGCCGGCCTGAGCGAGCTGCAGGCCTTCCTCGAGCGCGGCTTCGACACCTTCCGCGAGATGCGCGGCGCCAAGCCCTTCCTCGACACGGTGGTCGAGCGCGAGCGCGCGCTCGCGGCCGAGCTGTTCGCGGCGCCGGTCGGCCGGTGATTCCGATCGGCATTCCATCGATCGAAATTGGAGGGCGGCTCCCGGCCCTTTGCGGCTGTTCGGAAGGTCTGCTGTTCCCGTTTCGCCGCTGTTGCGACCGAGAGGCAAAGGCGAGGAGGGGGCAGCCGACTCCGTTCAGCCAAATTCTCATTCACTCCGTCGGCCGCCCCCTCCTCGCCTTTGCCGGCACCGGCTGCGCGCTCCGGCGTCACCGACAAGACGCTTCGCCCGTACGGACGGGGGCGGCGTAGGCACACCACAGGTCGGGCCGACGACGGGGTGGCCGACGGAGCGAATAAGAATTGGGCTGAGCGGAGTCGGCCACCCCGTCGGCGGCCCCGCGCGCCACGATGAAGCGCCTCAAGGACGGCTCGCGGAGAAGCGTCGAGCGGCAGCCAAGGGCCGCAAAGAGGCGTTCGCTTGCTTCGCGGAAAAGGCGACTTTGCGCGTGTGGCTCAACCAACGGCCGCGCGCCGCGGCAGGGTCGCGGCCTGCTCGCCCAGATCCCAGTACAGCCCGGCCATCAGCTGCAGCGCTTCGCGCGCCACGTCGGCCAGCAGATGCTCGTCCGGCGCATGCTGCGAGCAGCCCGGGTAGCTGTGCGGGATCCACACCGTCGGCAGCCCGAGGATGTCGGCGAACACGTCGTTCGGCAGCGAGCCGCCGAGGTTCGGCAGCAGCACCGGCGGCTGCCCCGTGCTGCGCTCGATCGACGCCAGCGCGAAGCGCACCCACGGGTTGTCCGGGTCGAGCCGCGTCGCCTGCATCACCACCGGCTCGCCGACCTCGATCGCGCCGAAGCCCTGCGCCTGCAGGTGCGCGCGCAGGTGCTCGCGCAGGCGCGCGATGTCGGTGCCGACGACGAAGCGCAGCTGCAGCGTCGCGCGCGCCCGCGCCGGGATCGCGTTCACCGGCGCCTCCGGGTTGCCGACGCCGATCGCCAGCACCTCGAGCGCGTTCCAGGCGAGCACACGCTCGATCGGCGTCAGCCCCGGCTCGCCCCAGTCGGCGTCGACTTCCGGGTCGTCGGGGCCGCCGCCGGGCGCCAGGCCGGCGAGCGCGGCGCGCACGTTGGCGGGAACCGGCGGCGGCCGCAGGCCCGGCACGAGGATCCGGCCCTGGCCGTCGACCAGGCTCGCGATCGCCGCGGCGAGCACCGTGCCCGGGTTGCGCAGCAGCCCGCCCCAGTTGCCCGAGTGGTGCGCGCCGGCGCGCAGGTTCAGCGTCAGGTCGAAGTTCGCGACGCCGCGCGTGCCGAGGAACAGCGTCGGCCGCTGCGCCTGCAGGCGCGGCCCGTCGGAGGCGATCAGCACGTCCGCGGCCAGCTCGTCGCGGTGCGCGGCGCAGAACTCGGCCAGCCCCGGCGAGCCGGTCTCCTCGCCGGTCTCGAACAGCCAGACCGCGTTGAAGCCCAGCCGATCGCCGCGCGCGCCGAGCACGGCGGCCAGTGCGGCGAGGTTGATGCTGTGCTGGCCCTTGTTGTCGGCCGTGCCGCGGCCGTAGAGCCGGCCGTCCTCGGCGGCCAGCGTCCACGGGCCGGCGCCGCGGGTCCAGGCTGCGTCCTGGCCGCGCACGACGTCGCCGTGGCCATAGCCGAAGACGGTGGGCAGGCTCGGATCCTCGGTCCGGCGCGCGACCAGCAGCGGGCCGCAGCCGGTGCCCTGGCGCGGGTTGTCGTGGACGCGGCAGGCGAAGCCGAGCGCGCGCAGCGTGCCGGCGAGTTCGTCCTCGACGTAGGCGCGCAGCGCAGGGGCTGACGCCGGGTCCTGGCTCGCGCTGCGGATCGCGACCCGGCGTGCGAGGTCGCGCGCGAAGTCGCCGCGGTCGAAGTGCTCGCGCGCGGCCTGCAGCGCCGCGGCGCGCGTGGCCGCCGGGCTCACGCCGACTTCGCCAGCAGCGTGAAGTGCTCGACCTGCGGCGGCGCGGCGAAGAAGGGCCCGACGATCGCGCGCCACTCGGCGAACAGCGGCCCGCCTCGGAACGCGACGGTGTGGTCCTCGAGCGTGTCCCAGAAGATCATCAGCAGGTAGCGCTCGGGGCTCTCGACGCCCTTGTTCACCTTGAAACCGCGGAAGCCCCGGGCACGGCCGATCACGTCGGCCAGGCCGCGCTGGATCGCCGCGTCGAATTCGGCCTGGCGGCCGGGGGTGATGCGGATGTCGGCGACTTCGAGAATCATGGCGCGGCTCCTCGCGGGTGGGCCGGCCACTATAACGACGCCTACAGCCAGCCGAAGTGCGCGCGCACCGCGGCCGCGGTGACGTTGATCGGCGCGGTGCCGGCCTGCGGAAACTGCTGCAGGCGCGGCGAGCGCAGCGCGCCGCGGTCCTGGCCGAGCACCGCGATCGCCGCGATGCGCCAGCCGGCGCGCTCGAAGCGCGCGACGTAGGCGGCCGCCGCGGGCAGATCGGCCGGCGCATGCGGATGCGCCGCCGGCAGCAGGCAGCACAGCAAGGCATCGCAGCGCAGGCGGCCGACTTCGGCGACGAAGTCGTCGGGCGTGGTGCGCCCGTCCTGCAGGCCGCCCACGCGGGCGTACAGCCGCAGCGGGTGGCGCCCGCTCAGCGGCTGGATGTCGCGCAGGCTGCGGTTGAAGGCGCCGGTCAGCGCGCGCACCAGCGACGACTTGCGCGTGTGCGGGTTGCCGACGACGAGATAGGCTTGCAACCGGGTCCCCGCGTGCGTCAGTCGCGGCCGAAGCGGCGCAGCAGCGGGTCGGCCACGCCGGCCTCGGCGAAGCCGCGCGCGCGCAGCCGGCAGGCGTCGCAGCCGCCGCAGGGCCGGCCGCCGGGGCCGGGGTCGTAGCAACTGCTGGTGAGCGCGTAGTCGACGCCGAGACGCAGGCCCTCGCGCACGATCTGCGCCTTGTTCAGGTGCATCAGCGGCGCGTGGATCCGCAGCCGCTGCCGGCCTTCGACGCCGGCCTTCGTCGCCAGCCAGGCCATCGCCTCGAAGGCGGCGATGTACTCGGGCCGGCAGTCGGGGTAGCCGGAGTAGTCGAGCGCGTTCACGCCGATGAAGATGTCGCTCGCGTCCAGCGTCTCGGCCCAGGCGAGCGCGAAGCTCAGGAACACGGTGTTGCGCGCCGGCACGTAGGTGACCGGGATCTCCGCGTCCTCCAGCGCGCGGCCCTTCGGCACCGCGACGGCGGCGTCGGTGAGGGCCGAGCCGCCGAAGGGGCGCAGGTCGATCGTCGCCACCAGGTGCCGCACCGCGCCCAGCGCGTGCGCGACGGCCGCCGCGGCCTGCAGCTCGTGCGCGTGGCGCTGGCCGTAGCGGAAGCTCAGCGCGTGTGGCGCGAAACCCTGCTCGCGCGCGATCGCGAGCACGGTGGTCGAGTCCAGCCCGCCGCTGAGCAGCACCACCGCCGGCGGCTTCATCGCCGGCTCCGGGGCGCACGGCCCGGGGCCGCGGCGGCTTCGAAGCGGGGCGGCCTCACTGAGGTACCTTCGGGCTTCGCCCTCCGGTATTCGCCCTTGGGGCGGCCCGGCGGGCTCATGCGCCTTCGCGCCGCACGGCGAGCAGCTCGATCGGCTCGATCGACGCATCGGCCAGCGCGCGTGCCGAGTTCTTCATCGCCGCCGCGGCCAGCTCGCCATGCACCAGCATCACCGCGCGGTGCGGCGGCTGCTCGCCGCGCGCGACCGCTTCGCGCGCGCGCGCACCGAAGGCCAGCGCCTGCGCGCGGGTGCTGCGCAGCAGCCGCAGGTCGAAGCCGGCGGCTTCGAGCGCGGTGCGGGTCTGCGCCGGCGTGGCGAGGAAGCTGGTCGCGGCGGTGGCGGCCCACGGCATCGGGTAGGCGGGCTCGGGGCCGTCGCCGCGCGCGATCTCCGACAGCAGCAGCCAGCCGCCGGGCTTCAGCACGCGCCGGATCTCGCGATACAGCGCCGGCTTGTCGGCGATGTTCATCGACACGTTCATCGAATAGGCGCCGTCGAAGCTCGCGTCGGCGAATGGCAGCGCGAGCGCGTCGGCCACCTCGAAGCGCAGCTGCGCGTCGAGGCCCAGCTGCGTGGTCAGGCGCCGCGCCAGCGCGCAGAACTCCGGCGTCAGGTCCACCCCGGTGATGCGGCAGCCGAAGTGCTGTGCGAACCAGCGCGCCGGGCCGCCGAGGCCGCTGCCGATGTCGAGCAGGTGGTCGGGCGCGCGCGCCGGCATCAGCCCGGCGGCTTCGACCGTGGCCTCGAGGCCGCGGCCGTGGAACTGGTCGTACGGCGCCAGCGCCTCGACGCTGAGCCGCCCGGGGTCGACGCCGTCCGCGCGCAGCGCTGCCTCGAGCCGCTGCTGCAACTGGCCGTGGCTGTAGTGCGCGACGATGTCGGCGGCGGGGGTGGTCACGTGGGCGGAGCGGGGCAGGGTTCCGCTGATTCTGGCCCACGACCGGACGGCGGTGCGCGGGCGGCGGCCGGGCATGCCTAGACTCGCGGCGGGCACGGGGCGCCGGCGCGGCGCCCGCCCGGCAGGAGGTGGCTCATGGCGGCATCGTTTCTGACACGCACGCGGGCGCGAGGCGGCGCGATCCTGCTCGGCGTGGCGCTCGCCGCGGCGCCGGCGTGGGCCGCCGACGGCATCGTCGGCATCTGGCTGACCGAAGGCGGCGCGTCGAAGGTCGAAGTTGCCGCGACGAAGGCCGCCGACGGCAGCCCGGTCTACGCCAGCAAGGTGGTATGGCTGAAGGAGCCGACGCGCGACGGCCGGCCGGTGCTCGACGCGAACAACGCCGACCCCGCGCTGCGCAGCCGGCCGCTGCTCGGGTTGCCGGTGCTCGCCGGCTTCAAGCCGGCGGCCGGCGGGTGGAGCGGCGGCACCGTCTACTCGCCGAAGGCCGGCAAGGCCTTCCCGGCCGACCTGGCGCTGACCGCGGACGGCCGGCTCGAGCTGAAGGTCAAGGCCGGGCTGCTGAGCCGGACCGACTACTGGACCCGCTGAGCGCCGCGGCGCGCCTGTGCAGGCTGCCGGATTGGGAGGGGTAGGTCAGTGGGAACCGCCGCCGGCTGGCGGTGCTCCCGCGCAAACAACGTGAGCGGCCTTCGTTCGGGCGTCGGCGATCGAGCTTGACCACCAGAATGCGGATGCCCGAGCGGCGCTCGCGGCAGATGACTCACTGCGAAAGTCGGTCGTGGGGAAGCCGAGTCTGCCACGCGCCCGCATCGTACCCAGGCCCTGGTCGCTCCCGAGCAAGGGGGCGACGCGCTCGAACTCGGCGAGAAGGCATGCCGCCAGCGCCGGCGGGCGCGGTGGATCTGCCGCAGCGCTCTCGACTTGATGCATATGGACCGCAGCTTCAACGTCGCACGCCCTCGGCGCAAAAACATCGAAATGCCGAACAGCCGGCTCTGGAATCGGAACACAAGAACCCGCTTGACGTTTCGGGAAGTCCTTGCAGAAGGGTTAGGCGGCACCGCTCACACTCGTGGCTGCTTCAGCCGTTGAGATGGCCAGAACCGGAGCACGACGAGTTCATTGCCCTGAACTCTGTCGTAGACATGGTGGTGGACGCGATCGATGTGGATGCGGCGAACACCCGCGAGGCGCGCATTCGCGACCCGTTGACCGATGCCGGGCTGAACCGCCAGGATGCTGAGCGCGCGGTGGAGGTCTTCCCGTATGGCGCTCGGCGCCGCGGGACGGTTGTCTCGCCACCACGCGTCTGCTCGATCAACCTCGTCCGCTGCGCGGACCGTGATGCGAACCCGCAGCTTCACCGCCTCGCGCGCTTGTCCAAGCGCGCGAACAAGTCTTCCGGCGAGATGGTTTCACCTCGGTCCGCTTCAGCGATAGCTTCCAAGAGTGCAGCCTCGTCCTCGGCGTCGAGGCAGACCTCGCCCGTGGAGTCAGGCGTGAGGACCGTGACGATCGAGCCCTCGGGCAATGCAACTCCTTCGAGCTGTACCTTGCCCGCTACTACCGTGCCAGTTGCGATCCCCATGTGCGGATGGTACTCGTGACGCTACGCTGCGGGTGTTCGTGCCGCCGAACCATTCATGAGTTGAGGCACTCGCCCTCGAGCATGAAAGCCCCGGGCTTTCACGGTAACGTTCAAATTGGGCCGCATTTTCGATGTAAGCGGTGAGTCGGTCTTTGGCTTCACGGAACATGCGCACAACGCGGTCGTTCATATGCGGCCTACGTGTTCTCGCCGGAGGGATTGCAGCACGTCCACTGTCGGCGGCGCAAGTTGCGCCGCCGCCGCTGTTCGGGGCGCAAGTTGACGGGCCAACCGGTCAGGGCCACGCCCGCCCGCCTCAAAACACCGGCGGTGGCCAGGCGCTCGCCGGCGGCGGCCTCGGCGTGCCGCCGGTGCGCTGGTCGGCCAGCGTCACCCAGCCGCCGCCCATCGCCAGGTAGATGTTCACCGCCGACGCATACATCTGCGCACGGATCGACGCCAGGTTCAGCTCGGCCGGGAACAGCGACTGCTCGGCCTGCAGCACGGTCGAGTAGCTGGTGTAGCCGCCCTGGAACTGCAGGTTCGCCAGTTCGGTGTACTGCTTCAGCGCCGCCACGAGCTTGGTCTGCGCGTCGAGCTGCTGCTGCAGCTTCTGGTTCGCCACCAGCGCGTTGTCCACGTCGGCGAAGGCGTTGCGGATCGACTGCCGGTAGTTCAGCAGCGCCGCCTGCTGGCCAGCTTCGGCCTGCGCCACCTGGCCGCTGATCGCGCCGAAGCTGAAGATCGGCCCCACCACGCTGCCGGCGTAGCTCCACACCCGCGCCGGGCCGGTGAACAGGTTCGACAGGTCGGCGCTGGCGGTGCCGAAGGCGCCGGTGAGCGAGATCGTCGGGAAGTACAGCGCCTTCGCCGCGCCGATCTGCGCGTTCGCGGCGATCAGCTGCTGTTCGGCCTGCAGCAGATCGGGCCGGCGTTCCAGCAGCTGCGACGGCAGGCCCGCCGGCACGGCCGGCAGTTGCAGCTCGTCGAGCGCCTTGCCGCGCCCGATCGGCCCCGGGTCGCGGCCGATCAGCACCGCCAGCGCGTTCTGCGCCTGCGCGATCTGCGATTCGAGCAGCGGGATCTGCGCCGAGGCCGACTCGTACTGCGACTGCGCCTGCGCCACGTTCATCTGCGACACCTGGCCGTACTGGAACTGCAGCGTGAACAGGTCGACCGATTCCTTGTAGACACCCTGCGTCTGCTTGGCCACCACGAGCTGCGCGTCCAGCCCGCGCAGCTGCAGGTAGCTGTTCGCCACCTGCGCCACCAGCGACAGGATCACGCCGCGCCGCGCCTCGTCGGTGGCGAGCACGTTCGCGTCCGCCGCTTCCGACTGCCGCCGGATGCGGCCCCAGAGGTCGATCTCCCAGCTCGCCGACAGCCCCACCCCGAAGGCGTTGGCCGGGTTCGGATAGTTCGGCAGCTGCGCCGCGAACGCCGGCTCCACGCTGCGCTGGCGCTCGGCGCTCGCGCTGTAGCCGACGGTCGGGAAGAACTGCGAGCGGGTCTGCGTCAGTACGGCGGCCGCCTGCGCGACGTTGGCGGCGGCGATCTGGATGTTCGTGTTGTGCGCCAGCGCCTCGTCGATCAGCGCGTCCAGCACCGGATCGCCGAACTGCTGCCACCACAGCGTGTCGGCGGTGGCGGCGGCCTGCTTCGGCTCGTATTGATACGCCGCGGGGGCGGTGACCGCCGGGCGCCGGTAGTCCGGGCCGAGGGTGCAGCCGGCGAGCAGCGCGACGAGCCCGAGGCCGGCGACGAACGCGGTGCCGTTCATCGGCATCAGGCCCCCGAAGGCGGCGGTGCTGCGGCCGCGGGTGGCGCTGCGTCGGCCGCAGCGGGCTGCGGCGGCGGGCGGCCGGCGTCTTCGCCGCCCTTGCCGCCGCCCTTGCCGCCGCCCTCGCCGCCGCCCTCGCCGCCACCACCCTTGCCGCCACCGCCCTTGCCGCGCTCGCTCAGCCGGTCGAAGAGGTAGAAGAACAGCGGCACGTACAGCATCGCGAGCGTGGTCTCGCCGATCATGCCGCCGATGATGCCGGTGCCGATCGAATGGCGCGCGTTGGCACCGGCGCCGACCGCGATCGCCAGCGGCAGCACGCCGACCGCAAAGGCGAGCGAGGTCATGATGATCGGCCGCAGCCGCTGCTCGCCGGCCAGGCGCGTGGCGTCCATGATGCTGTAGCCCTGCTTGCGGAAGTCCACCGCCGCGCTCACGCGCAGCACCGCGTTCTTCGCGCCCAGGCCGATCAGCACCAGCAGGCCGATCTGGAAGTACACGTCGTTCTCCAGCCCGCGGATCCAGTTGAACAGCAGCGCGCCGAGCACGCCGAAGGGGATCGCGGTCATCACCGCGCCGGGCAGCGTCCAGCTCTCGTACTGCGCGGCGAGCACGAGGAAGACGACGATCAGGCCGAAGACGAAGGCGAGCGTCGAGGTGCCGCCGCTCTGGATCTCCTCGAACGCCAGCCCCGACCAGCCGAAGCGGTAGGCCGGCGGCAGCTCCGCCGCCACCTGCTCCATCGCCGCGATGCCCTGGCCGCTGGAGTAGCCGGGCGCCGCCCCGCCGATCACCTTCGCCGCCGGGAAGCCGTTGAAGTGCGGCAGGATGTCCGGCCCGGCGTCCCAGCGCGTGTCGACGAGCGCGGTCAGCGGCACCATCTTGCCCTGGTTGTTGCGCGTGTACAGGCGGGTCAGGTCGCCCGGCGTCTGCCGGAAGGCCGCGTCCGACTGCAGGATCACCCACCAGACCCGGCTGAACTGGTTGAACTGGCTCGCGGTGAGCGAGCCGAACTGCGCCTGGATCGCGCTGTACACGTCCTGCACCGGCACGCCGAGCAGCATCGCCTTGTCGCGGTCGACGTCGGCGCGCAGCTGCTGGCTGTTGGCATTGAAGGTGCTGTTCAGGCCGGCCAGCTCGGGCCGCTGCCGCGCCTTCGCGAGGAAGGCCTGCACCTGCTCGCCCAGTTCCACCGGCGAGCCGGCGGCGGTGTCCTGGATCCAGAACTCGAAGCCGCCGGTGGTGCCGATGCCGGGGATCGCCGGCGGCGCGATCGGCAGCACGATGCCCTGCTCGATGTGCTTGGCCTGGTCGAACAGCGCGAGCAGGATCGCGCGTGCGTTCTGCTCCTTCGCGGTGGCGATCGACGCGTAGCGTTCGCGAAAGTCCTTGAAGGTGACGAAGAAGGTCGCGGCGTTGTTCTTGAAGCCGTTGTCGATCAGGCTGTAGCCGGTGACCATCGAGCGCCGGTCGACGCCCGGGATCCTGGCCAGGATCGCGTCCACCTGCTCGGCCACCCGCTGCGTGCGGTCCAGGCTCGCCGCCTGCGGCATGACGATCGCGACCATCGCGTAGCCCTGGTCCTCCTGCGGCACGAAGCTCGTCGGCAGCGTCTGGAACAGCTGCCAGATGCCCCACAGGAACACGCCGAGCAGCACGAACGCGACCGCCATGCGCTTGATCACGAACTCCACCGCGTGGCCGAAGCCGCGCGTCAGCCGGTCCACCTGGCGGTTGAACCAGGCGAAGAAGCCGCGCTGCGGCGGCGGGTTGGGCTCGAGCAGCAGCGCGCACATCGCCGGCGTCAGCGTCAGCGCGACGAAGCCCGAGATCGCGACCGAGACGACGATCGTGATCGCGAACTGCTTGTACAGCTGGCCGGTGGTGCCGGGCAGGAACGCGGCCGGCACGAACACCGAGGCCATCACCAGCACCACCGCCACCAGCGAGCTGCCGATCTCGCCCATCGAGCGGATCGTCGCCTCCTTCGGCCCCAGATGGTGCTGGTGCATGTTGCGCTCGACGTTCTCGCAGACGACGATCGCGTCGTCGACCACCATGCCGATCGCCAGGATCAGGCCGAACAGCGTCAGCAGGTTGATCGAGAAGCCGAGCGCGAGCATGCCGGCGAAGGTGCCGACCAGCGAGACGACGATCGCCACCGCGCAGATCAGCGTCGTGCGCAGGCTCTGCAGGAACAGGTAGACGACGAGCACCACCAGCACCAGCGCCTCGACCAGCGTGTGGATCACCTCCTCGATCGACAGCCGGACGAAGTCGTTGGTGTCGAGCGCGATCACCGTCTTCATGCCGTCGGGCAGGCGCGGCTGCCACTCGTCGAGCAGCTGGCGCACCGCGGCCGAAACGACCAGCCCGTTCGCGCCGGGCTGCTGGTAGATCGCGATGAAGGTCGCCGGCGCGTTGTCGAGCCGGGTTTCGGTGACGTACTGGCGCAGGCCCACCGATGCGCGGGCGACGTCGCCGACGCGCACGATCGCGCTGCCGTCCTGGCTGGCGCGCAGGATGATCTGCTCGTACTGGCGCGGGTCGGCGGCCTGGCCCTGCGTGACCACCGGGAAGGTCAGCTCGGTCGGGCCGGCGTTCGGCGGCTGGCCGATCTGGCCGGCGCCGAAGAGCGCGTTCTGCTGGTTGACCGCGTTCGCGATGTCGCTGGTGGTGATGCCGAGCGAGGCCATCCGGTCCGGGTTCATCCAGATCCGCATCGCCTGGTCGGGCACGCCCATGATCTGCGCCTGGCCCGCGCCGGGCACGCGCTTGAGCGCATCGAGCACGTAGACGTTGGCGTAGTTGGCCACGTACTCGGGGCTGTAGCGGCCGGCCTCGCCGGTGACCGCGACCAGCATCATGATCGACGAGCTCTTCTTCTGCACCGACACGCCCTGCTGCTGCACCGCCTCGGGCAATGCGGGGAGCGCCAGGTTGACGCGGTTCTGCACCTGCACCTGGGCGATGTCGGGGTCGACGTTCAGTGCGAAGTACACGGTCAGCGTCAGCTGGCCGGTGGCCGAGCTGGTGCTGCTCATGTAGAGCATGTCGTCGACGCCGTTGATCTGCGCCTCGATCGGCGCGGCCACGCTGTCGGCCAGCGTCTTCGCGTCGGCGCCGGGGTAGGTGGCCTGCACCGTCACCTGCACCGGCGTGATCGGCGGGTACTGCGCCACCGGCAGCTGCGTCACCGCCACCGCGCCGGCGAGCGCGATCAGGATCGCCACCACCGCGGCGAAGATCGGCCGCTCGATGAAGAAGCGCGAGAACATGCGCGGCCCGCGCGGGTCAACTCTTCGCCGGGGGCGGCGACGCGGGGGCCGAGGCCGGCGCGGCCGGCGGCGCGACGGGCCGGCCGTCGCGCGCCTTGACGATCACCGCCGCGCCCTGGCTGAGGCGCTGCGCGCCGTCGACGACGAGCTGGTCGCCGGCGCGCAGGCCGTCGCTGATGAACCAGCCGTCGCCGTACCAGTCGCCCACCGTCACCGGCCGCAGTTGCGCCTTGCCGTCCTTGTCGACCAGCCAGACGAAGTGGCCCTTGCCGCCCTGCTGCACCGCGCGCTGCGGGATCAGCAGCGCGTTCGGCCGCACGGCACCCTTGAGCCGCGCGCGCACGTACTGGTTCGGCCGCAGCACGCCCTTCGGGTTCTGCACCGTTGCGCGCAGCAGGAAGGTGCCGGTCTGCGGGTTGTACGACGGGTCGGCGAAGGTGATCCTGCCGGTGAACGGGAACACGCTGCCGTCGGGCTGGACGATCTCGACCGTCAGGTCACCCTTCTCCGGCAGCCGCAGCCGGCCGGCCTTGACGTCGTTCATGATCCGCTGGAACTCGTTCTCCGACAGGCTGAAGTTGACCCACATCGGCGACAGCACCGACACCGTGGTGAGCTGGCTGTTCTGCGGGCTCAGGTAGGTGCCGTCGGCGACCTCGGCGTAGCTGCTGACGCCGTTCACCGGCGAGCTGATGACCGTGTAGCTCAGGTCGAGCTGGGCTGACTCGAGCTGCGCCTTGCTCTGCTCGACGGCGGCGGCGGCCTGCTCGTACTGCCCCTGCGCGTCGTCGAGGTCCTTCTGCGACAGCGCGTTCTTCGCCGCCAGCGGCTTGGTGCGGTTCAGGTTGGCCAGCGCCACCTGCATCGCGGCCTGGTTGCGCTGCAGCGCGGCCTGCGCCGCGTCGACCTGCGCCTGGAACGGTTTCTGGTCCATGCGGAACAGCACCTGCCCCGCCTTGACCACCGCGCCTTCGGTGTAGACGCGCTTGTCGAGGAAGCCCGAGACGCGCGCCTGGATGTTGACCGCCTGCGAGCTCTGCGTCTGCGCGACGTACTCGGCCGAGATGTCGACGTCGCGCGGCTGCACCGTGACCAGCGCCACCTCGAGCGGCGCCGGCGGCGGCTTCGGTACTTCGCGGCCGCAGCCGGCGAGCAGCGTGGCCAGCAGGACGGCAGCAACGGGGGCAGTGAGGCGCATCATCGGCAACGGCAGCCGCGCCGAGCCGGACCCGCCGCGAACGGCGCCGAGCATAACAACCCGTGCCGGCGGCGCAAATCCCCGCCGGCCAGGCCGGCGGCGTCCGCCCCGGACCCCGGGCGCCGCGTGCGCCGGGTGCGGGATTTCCCTGGCCGCATCGAGCGTGCCCGGGGGCGCGGCCGCGGCGACCGGGTGCTACGCTGGCACTTAACATTTTAACCGAGAATAATCTTCCGTTTCCCGGAGTTACTAGTTTTTGCCATGTAGTTCCACTATTAGTAGTTTTCAATATAACT
>JAFLDG010000077.1 GCA_017302495.1 Burkholderiales bacterium | reverse complement strand
CTGCCGCGCCGCCCGCCGCGGTGACCGCCGCAGCGACCGCCGCAGGGACGGACCCATGAGTGCGCCGGCGGCACCACCCGGCACGGTCGGCGGCGGAGCTTCCACGGCGAACGGGCCGCTGCGGGTCGACGGCGTCGAAGTGCACGTCGACGGCGCCGGCCCCGAGGTGATCGTGATGGTCCACGGCTGGCCCGATACGTTCAGGCTGTGGGATCCGCTGGTCGCGACGCTGGCGCCGCGCTGGCGCTGCGTGCGCTTCACGCTGCCGGGTTTCGACGTCGGGCGGCCCCGGCGGCTGGTGACGCTCGACGCGATGACCGACTTCCTCGCGCGGGTGGTCGATGCGGCGAGTCCGGACCGGCCGGTGACGCTGCTGCTGCACGACTGGGGCTGCGCGTTCGGCTACCAGTACCTGATGCGCCATCCGCAGCGCGTCGCGCGCGTCATCGGCATCGACATCGGCGATGCCGGTTCGCGTGCCCATTGGGCCGAGCTGCGCTGGCAGGCGAAGGCCGGTATCGTGGCCTATCAGCTCTGGCTCGCGGCCGCGTGGCTCGTCGGCGGGGCCAGCCGCACGCTGGGCGATCGCATGACGCGGGCGATGGCGCGCTGGGCACGCTGCCCCGCCGAGGCCGCGTTGATCGGCGCGCAGATGAACTATCCGTACTGGCTGCAGTGGACCGGCGGCTACCGCGGCCGGGTGCGCCTCGATCCGCCGTGCCCGATGCTGTACCTGTACGGCACGCGCAAGCCGTTCCTGTTCCACAGCCGGCGCTGGGCCGAGGCGCTGGCCGCACGGCCCGGTTGCCGGGTGGTGGCGATGCGCACGGGGCATTGGCTGATGTGCAACGATCCGGCGGCGTTCAACCGCGAAGTCAACGACTGGCTGGCCTGCGGCGTTGCAGACGGCACGGCGCCGTCGGCCGCCGCCGCCCGGGCCGGCCCACCCTGAAGGAGAGCGAGATGAAGCACCGCAACGCCATCGCCCTCGGAACGATGTTCGCCGTGCTCGCCGGCTGCGCCAGCGCGCCGGTCGGCCAGAGCGAGCTGATCGGCGAGCGTTACCACGTGACCAACATCGACACCTATCCGGTGCGCATCGAGTCCGTCGACGGCTCGAGCTCCACGCTGCGCACCCAGTTCGTCGCGCCGGGCATGCGTCGGCTGACGATGCAGACGACGCCCGGCGGCGCCGGCTTCAGCGACGTCGTCGCCTTCGAGCTGGACGTGAAGCCCTGCACGCGCTACTACATCGTCGCGGTCAAGGCGAATCCGCTCGACAGCAGCTTCACGCCGCGGGTCGACTACGCGATGCCGCTCGGCAGCGCCTGCCGGATGCCTTGAGCCGCCCGACGCCGCGCCGGCGCCGATGCCGCGCCTTCAGCGCGCGTCGAGCACCGCGCCGAGCGCCGTCGGCGGGATGACGTCGACGTCGGCGGCCAGCGGCCAGCCCTCGCGCACCGGCGCGACGACATAGGCGCGCTCGACGCCGAGGTCGGCGCACGCGGTCCAGAAGCCCTTGGCCGGCTTCGGCGCCGCCGAGAACTTGATCTCGATGCCGATCCGGCGCCGGCCGCCCTCGACCACCAGGTCGAGCTCGGCGCCGGCGGCGGTGCGGTAGAACGACACCGGCGCATCGTTGCCGAGCCGGCCGAACACCTGCTCGACGACGAAGCCCTCCCACGACGCGCCGATCGCCGGATGGCCGAGCAGGTCGTTGACCTCGCGCAGGCCGAGCAGCAGGTGCAGCAGCCCGCTGTCGCGCACATACACCTTCGGCGACTTGACCAGGCGCTTGCCGAGATCGGCGTGGAACGGCTCCAGCCGGCGCAGCATCAGGCTGCCGAGCAGGTGGTCGAGGTAGCGCGCGACCGTCGGCGACGACACGCCGAGCGACGCCGCCACCGCCGAGGCGTTGAACAACTGGCCGTGCAGGTGTGCGCACATGCGCCAGAAGCGGCGCATCGTCTCGGCATCGACGCGGATGCCGAGCGCCGGCAGATCGGTGTGCAGCAAGTGGCGCACGAAGTTCTCGCGCCAGTGCCAGGAGATGTCGTCGCTGGCGGCGGTGTAGCTCGGCGGGAAGCCGCCGCGCAGCCACAGCGTCTGGATGTCCTCGAAGCGCGGCTGCACCTCGCTCAGCAGCAGCGGCGCCATGTCGACCACCGCCAGCCGGCCGGCGAGCGACTGCGACTGGCGCAGCAGCTCGAACGACGCCGAGCCCAGCACCAGGAAGCGCCCGGGGCGGCGGTCGGCGTCGATCTCGCCGCGCAGTTCGTCGAACAGCCCCGGCGTGTTCTGGACTTCGTCGAGCACCAGCAGCCGGCTGCGGTTGGCCTGCAGGAAGGCCGCCGGCTGTGCCAGCCGCGCGCGGTCGCCGGCGCTTTCCAGATCGAGATAGAGCGCGCCGGGGGTCGCCGCGACGATCTGCCGCGCGAGCGTCGTCTTGCCGACCTGGCGCGGGCCGAGCAGCGCCACGGCCGGGCTCCAGCGCAGCCGGTCGTGCAGCGCACCCGCGGCTTCACGTTCGAACATGCTTGTATTTTTAACATGTCGTGTTGAATTTGCAAGGTCAGCAGTCCGGTGACCGGCGAGCCATCGGGCCCGGGAACGACGGTGGAACGACGCCGAACGGGCGGCGGGCCGGCGTGGCCGCATCCGCGCCGCGCGGACACCCCGACGGCTCCTAAAATGGCCGGTTCCGCCCCGCTGCCGCCCCATCCGTGTCGATGCCTCCTGCTCCTGCGCGGCCGCGTGCCGAGGGCGGCCTGATCCGCATCCGCGGCGCCCGCCAGAACAACCTGAAGAACCTCGACCTCGACCTGCGCACCGGCGAGATGACGGTGTTCACGGGGCCGAGCGGCTCGGGCAAGTCGAGCCTGGTGTTCGACACGCTGTATGCCGAAGGGCAGCGGCGCTACGTCGAGACCTTCAGCGCCTACGCGCGCCAGTTCCTCGAGCGCATGGACCGGCCCGCGGTCGACCATGTCGACGGCGTGCCGCCGGCGATCGCGATCGACCAGACGAACCCGGTGCGCACCAGCCGGTCGACGGTCGGCACGATGACCGAGCTGAACGACCACCTGAAGCTGCTGTGGGCGCGCGCGGCGCAGCTGTTCGACCGGCAGACTGCGCGGCCGGTGCGGCACGACACGCCGGAGACGATCTACGCCGACCTGGTCGAGCGCGCCACGCTCGCGGGTGACCCGCGCCTGGCGCTGACCTTTCCGGTCGAGCTGCCGGCGAACACCAGCGCGGCCGAGGTCGAGCAGTGGCTGTCGGCCAGCGGCTTCTCGCGGGTGCAGGCCGAGCGCGTGGCCAACGATCGCAAGCTGCTCGACGTGGTCGCCGACCGGCTGCGCATCGTCGGCGCCGACAAAGCCCGGGTGATGGAGGCGATCGAACTCGCACTCAAGCGCGGCGGCGGGCGCCTCGACGTCTACCGCCTGATTGCCGGCGCGGCGTCACCGGAGGGCGCCGAGGGCGAAGCCGAGCTGTGGCGCTGGTCGACCGGCCTGCACTGCCCGGAAAGCGACCTGCGTTACGCCGACCCGCAGCCGGCGCTGTTCAGCTTCAACTCGGCCTTCGGCGCCTGCGACACCTGCCGCGGCTTCGGCCGCGTGATCGGCGTCGACCTCGGCCTCGTGATCCCCGACCCGCGCAAGACGCTGCGCAACGGCGCGATCAAGCCGATCATGACGCCGGCCTGGACCGAGATCTTCGACGACCTGATGCGCCACGCCGGCGACGCCGGCATCCCGCGCGACACGCCGTGGAGCCAGCTCACCGCCGCGCAGCGCGCCTGGGTGCTCGACGGCAGCCCGAACTGGAGCGGGCAGTGGAACAAGCAGTGGTACGGCATCCACCGCTTCTTCGGGTACCTGGAGAGCAAGGCCTACAAGATGCACATCCGCGTGCTCTTGTCGAAGTACCGCAGCTACACGCCGTGCACCGCCTGCGGCGGCGCGCGGCTGAAGCTCGAGGCGCTGCTGTGGCGCGTGGGCTCGAAGGCGCAGGCGGACGCGGTGCTGCCGCCGGCGCAACGCCTGCTGCCGGTCGGCGCCGCGTGGACGCGCGCGCAGCTCGAGGCGCTGCCGGGCCTGAGCCTGCACGACCTGATGCTGCTGCCGATCGCGCGCGTGCGCCGCTTTTTCGACGGCCTGGACGCCGGCGGCGACGAGGCGCTGAAGCTGCTGCTGGACGAGATCCGCACCCGGCTGAAGTACCTGTGCGACGTGGGCTTGGGTTATCTCACGCTCGACCGGCAGAGCCGCACCCTGAGCGGCGGCGAGGTGCAGCGCATCAACCTGACCACCGCGCTCGGCACCTCGCTGGTGAACACGATGTTCGTGCTCGACGAGCCGTCGATCGGCCTGCATCCGCGCGACATGGGCCGCATCGTCGAGGCGATGCACCGGCTGCGCGACGCCGGCAACACGCTGGTCGTGGTCGAGCACGATCCGGCGGTGATGCTCGCCGCCGACCGGCTGATCGACATGGGGCCGGGGCCCGGCGAGCGCGGCGGGCGGATCGTCTTCGACGGCACGCCGGAAGTCGCGAAGCACGCGGACACGCTGACCGGCGCCTACCTCGGCGCGCGCAAGCAGGTCGGCATCGGGCTTCGCCGCACGGTGAACGACGCGACGCCGAAGCTGCTGCTCGAAGGCGTGCGCGAACACAACCTGAAGAACGTCGCGGTCGGCCTGCCGCTGCAGCGGCTGGTGGTGGTGACCGGCGTCTCCGGGTCGGGCAAGAGCACGCTGGTGCAGGACGTGCTGTACCCGGCGCTGGCGCGGCACTTCGGCAAGGCGACCGAGGCGCCGGGCGCCCACGACGCGCTGCTCGGCGCCGACCATCTCGCCGACGCGGTGTTCGTCGACCAGAGCCCGATCGGCAAGACCGCGCGCTCGAACCCGGCGAGCTACGTCGGCGCCTGGGACGAACTGCGCAAGCTCTTCGCCGAGGCGCCGCTGGCGCGCGAGCGCAGCTACACCGCGGGCATGTTCAGCTTCAACGCCGGCGACGGCCGCTGCCCGGCCTGCGGCGGCTCGGGCTTCGAGCACGTGGAGATGCAGTTCCTCAGCGACGTCTACCTGCGCTGCCCGGACTGCGACGGCCGGCGCTTCCGCGCCGAGGTGCTCGAGGTGCGGCTCGTGCGCGGCCCGCGTCAGCTGTCGGTGGCCGACGTACTCGAGCTCACCGTCAGCGAGGCGGCGCAGCTGTTCCGCGACGACCGCGAGGTGGTGGCGCGGCTGACGCCGCTGGTCGACGTCGGCCTCGACTACGTGCGCCTCGGCCAGCCGGTGCCCACGCTGTCCGGCGGCGAGGCGCAGCGGCTGAAGCTCGCCGGCTTCCTGGCCGAGGCCGCGTCCGGCCCCGCGCAGCGGCCCGCCCGGAAGGGCAAGCTGTTCCTGTTCGACGAGCCGACCACCGGCCTGCATTTCGATGACATCGCGAAGCTGATGCGGGCCTTCGCCAAGCTGCTCGACGCCGGGCATTCGCTGGTCGTGATCGAGCACAACCTCGACGTGGTGCGCGCGGCCGACTGGATCGTCGACCTCGGCCCCGAGGGCGGCGACGCCGGCGGCGAGGTCGTGGCCACCGGCACGCCCGACGACCTGAAGGCGCATCCCGCGTCGCACACCGGGCGCGCGTTGCGCGACTACGAGGGCGCGCTCGGCCTGAACCCGGTTGCCGCGGAGCGCGCCGCGCCGGCCTTCGCCGACGCGGGCCGGCCGCTGCAGCAGGCGCTGCGCGCACCGGCCGGGCCGCAGGCGATCGCGATCGTCAACGCGCACGAGCACAACCTGAAGAACCTGAGCGTCGAGATCCCGCGCGGCAGGTTCAGCGTGATCACCGGCGTCAGCGGCTCGGGCAAGAGCACGCTCGCCTTCGACATCCTGTTCAACGAAGGCCAGCGCCGCTACCTGGAGTCGCTGAACGCGTACGCGCGCAGCATCGTCCAGCCGGCCGGACGGCCGGACGTGGACGCGGTCTACGGCATCCCGCCGACGGTGGCGATCGAGCAGCGGCTGTCGCGCGGCGGGCGCAAGAGCACGGTCGCGACCGTGACCGAGGTCTGGCACTTCCTGCGCCTGCTCTGGGTCAAGCTCGGGCTGCAGCACTGCGTGCGCGACGGCATGCCGGTGCGGCCGCAGAGCGCCGAGAGCATCGCCGCGCAACTGTTGCGCGACCACCGCGGCGAGCACGTCGGCCTGCTCGCGCCGCTGGTCGTCAATCGCAAGGGCGTCTACACCGACCTGGCGAAGTGGGCGAAGGCGCGCGGCCACACCCACCTGCGGGTCGACGGCGAATTCCTGCGCCTCGACCCGTGGCCGCGGCTCGACCGCTTCAAGGAGCACACGCTCGAGCTGCCGGTGGCCGACCTGGTGGTCGCGCCCGAGCGCGAGGCCGAGCTGCGCAGCGCGCTGTCGAAGGCGCTGGAGCTGGGCCGCGGCGTGATGCACCTGCTGCATCCGCTCGACGCGCTGACCGAGGCGATGGAGGCCGGCGAGTCGACCGCCGCGATCGGCGCGGTGAAGGTGTTCTCGACCAAGCGCGCCTGCCCGAGCTGCGGCACCAGCTACCCCGAGCTGGACCCGCGTCTGTTCTCGTACAACAGCAAGCACGGCTGGTGCCCGGCCTGCGTCGGCACCGGCCTGGTGCTGACGCGCGAGCAGCGCCGGGCCTTCGACGACTCGGTGCGCGCCGATGACGACAAGGGGCGCGAGCAGCCCTTCGCCAGCGACGAGGTCGAGGTCGAAGGCCTGGTCGACCAGCCTTGCCCGGAATGCGAAGGCGCGCGCCTGAATCCGATGGCGCGCGGCGTGAGCTTCGACGGCCGGCCGATCAGCGAGGTCGCCGCCTGGTCGGTGGCCGCCGCGCGGCTGTGGATCGAGAGCCTGCTGCAGGCGGGGAGGCTGAGCGCGCGCGAGGCCGGCATCGGGCGCGACGTCATCGCCGAGATCGGCTCGCGCCTGCGCTTCCTCGAGCAGGTGGGCCTGGGCTACCTGACGCTCGACCGCGCCGCGCCGACGCTGTCCGGCGGCGAGGCGCAGCGCATCCGGCTGGCGGCGCAGCTCGGCAGCAACCTGCAGGGCGTGTGCTACGTGCTCGACGAGCCGACGATCGGCCTGCACCCGCGCGACAACCGGATCCTGCTCGGCGCGCTGCAGGAGCTGAGCGACAAGGGCAACACGCTGGTCGTCGTCGAGCACGACGAGGAGACGATCCGCCGTGCCGAGCACCTGATCGACATCGGCCCCGGCGCCGGCAAGCGCGGCGGCACGCTGGTCGCCGAGGGCACGGCGGCGGATCTGGCGTCGGCGCCGACGTCGGTCACCGGCCGGCTGCTGGCCGCGCCGCTGCAGCATCCGCTGCAGCCGCGCCGGCCCGTGACGGCCGAAACACCGATGCTGTCGATCCGGGGCGCGGCGCTGCACAACCTGCAGGCGGTCGACGTCGAAGTCCCGCTGCAGCGGCTGGTGGCGGTGACGGGGGTCAGCGGTTCGGGCAAGAGCACGCTCGCGCGCGACGTGCTGCTGGCGAACCTGCTGTTCGTCAACCGGCGCCCGGCCCGGCCCGACTGGCACGGCGTGGCGGCCATCGACGGCTGGCCGGCGATCGACCGCGTGCTCGAGGTCGACCAGACGCCGATCGGCAAGACGCCGCGTTCGTGCCCGGCCACCTACATCGGCTTCTGGGATGCGGTGCGGCGCCTGTTCGCCGAGACGCTGGAGGCGAAGGCGCGCGGCTACGCGGCGGCGCGCTTCTCGTTCAACACCGGCGACGGCCGCTGCCGGACCTGCGAGGGCCAGGGCCTGCGCAGCATCGAGATGAGCTTCCTGCCCGAGGTCAAGGTGCCCTGCGAGGCCTGCCACGGCCGGCGCTTCAACGCCGAGACGCTGGCCGTGAGCTGGCGCGGCAAGAGCATCGGCGACGTGCTGGCGATGGAGGTCGACGAGGCGGTGGCGTTCTTCGGCTCGATGCCGCAGATCGCGCACCCCTTGCGGCTGCTGCAGGACGTGGGCCTGGGCTACCTGACGCTCGGCCAGCCGTCGCCGACGCTGAGCGGCGGCGAGGCGCAGCGCATCAAGCTGGTGACCGAGCTGAGCAAGGTGCGCGACGACGTGACGCGGCGCGGCCACGATGGCGGCCCCCGGACGCCGGCCGCGCCGCCCCCTGGGGGTGATCGTCCGCCTGGGGCGGCCCGGCGCGGGCGCGCCCCGCACACGCTGTACGTGCTCGACGAACCGACGGTGGGCCTGCACATGGCCGACGTCGAGAAGCTGATCCGCGTGCTGCACCGGCTCGTCGACGGCGGGCACAGCGTGGTCGTGATCGAGCACGACCTGGACGTCATCGCCGAAGCCGACTGGGTGATCGACCTCGGGCCCGAGGGCGGCGGCGGCGGCGGCCGGGTGGTGGCAGCGGGCCCGCCGGAGCAGGTGGTGGCCGCGGGCACCCACACCGGTGCCGCGCTCGCGCCGGTGCTGGCGCGTTGAAGCCCGGCGGCGAGGCGGCGGCCGGGCGGGCCGCGGTTTCAGCGTTCGGCGCCGGCCGGTGGCGACGGCGCCGGCGCTTCGGCCGTCTCGGTCGCGGCGGGAACGCCGTACATCAGGCGCATCGCGCGCGATTGCAGTTCCACCGCATCGTCGTGGTCGCCGCAGCGGTCGAGCACGTCGCTGATGCGCAGCAGGACCTTGATCTCCCAGTCCGGGTCGGCCACCCGTGCCGCCAGGCCGGCGGCCTCGAAGGCGCGGTCGCGCGTGCGCTCCAGCGCGGCATGGGCGCGGCGCGAATCCGCGCTGCCGGACTGTTCCGCAAGCGCGCAGCCCGCCTCGGTGAGCAGGCACAGGATCTCCACCGCCTGGTCGGCGGCGCCGAGCGTGCGGGACCAGCGCAGCGCCTGGCCGAGGTACGACTCCGCCGCCTCGTGCGCCTGCAGGGCGCGGTAGCAGCGTGCCACCTGCGCCAGCGCCAGGCACATCTCGAGCGGGTGCTGGTAGCGCTCGGCCACGTCCAGCGCCTGCGCCGCCTCGCGCAGCGCCGTCCGGGCGATGCCGGGCAGCATCGCCGCGCCGTCGGGCATCAGCGATCGGGTGGGGGCAGGGCGCTGGGCGGGCATCGGCGGTTCTCCACGTGGGCCGGGGCCGGTCCTCGTGCCGGCCGCAGGGCCATGCTAGGCAGGCGCCCGCCGGCTGACTGCCCCGTGTCTCGGGGGAACGGGTGCGCTGCGCCGGTAACGGGGGCACGGCCGCACAGGCGCCGTGACGCTGTTCACGGCGTCGGTGCGGAGGAAAAACCCCAGGGGTCGGGCCCCACCCGCGCTCCGACAATCAACCACCCCGCGAGCAAGCCGGCCCTGCCGGCGCGCTCGACCGGCTGTCCCGGCGGCCCCGCGATCGGTGGGCCGTAACATCACCCCGTTTTCCGAGTTCCCGATTCGAAGGAGTAGCGACGATGAAGCCGTTCCGGATCCTGGCCCCGACCCTGGCTGCGCTGGCCGCGCTGGCCGCGCTCAGCGGCGGCAGCGTGCAGGCGCAGACCGTGCTCACGCTGTCGAGCTGGGTGCCGCCGACCCATTCGCTGACCGTCACGCAGCAGGAGTGGTGCGCGCAGCTCGAGCAGAAGACGGCGAACAAGGTCAAGTGCAACCAGCTGCCGCGCGCGGTGTCGGCGCCGCCGGGCACCTTCGACGCGGTGCGCAACGGCCTGGTCGACCTGTCGTTCACGGTGCAGGGTTACACGCCGGGGCGCTTCGTGACCACGCAGATCGCCGAGTTCCCGTTCCTCGGCGATTCGGCCGAGGCGACCTCGGTCGCGTTCCAGCGCGTCTATGCCAAGACACCCGCGATGCAGGACGAGCACAAGGGCGTCAAGGTGCTCGCGGTGTTCACGCACGGCCCGGGCATCGTGTTCAACACGAAGAAGCCGATCGTCAACCTGGCCGACCTGCAGGGCCTGAAGTTCCGCATCGGCGGCGGCATGGTCAACGAGATCAGCAAGGCGCTGGGCATGAACGTGACCCTGAAGCCGGCGCCGGAGAGCTACGAACTGCTGTCCACCGGGGTGATGGACGGCACGTTGTTCCCGGCCGAGTCGGTGGAGAGCTTCAAGCTCGACAAGATCGTCAAGTACTCGACCACCTTCCCCGGCGGCCTGTACAACACCGCGTTCGTGTTCATGATGAACCAGGCCAAGTACGACAGCCTGCCGCCCGACGTGAAGAAGGTGGTGGACGAGTTGTCGGGCGAGGTCGCTGCGCGCATGATGGGCAAGAGCTGGGACAAGGCCGACCGGCGCTCGCTGGCGTTCATGCAGGCCGCCGGCGTGCAGAGCAACAAGGCCGACGCCGCGTTCGTCAAGACGGTGACCGAGAAGACCGACCCGCTGGTCGACACCTGGGCCAAGGCCGCCGAGGCCAAGGGCATGAAGGACCCGAAGAAGGCGCTCGCGGACTTCCGCGCGGAGATCAAGAAGCTCTAGACGCTGTTCGCCGGCGGCCGGCCCCGGCCGCGCCGGCGGGCGACGACAGGCCGATGGCTGCGCTGCGATCGCTGCTGTACACGTTGTGCGGCCTGCTGGCCGCGGCGGCGCTGTTCGCGATCATGGGGCTGACCTTCGTCGACGTCGGCGGCCGCAAGTTCGTCGACACCTCGCTGCCCGGCGCGCTGGAGCTGACCGAGGTGCTGATGGTCGCAGTCATCTTCGCTTCGCTGCCGCTGGTGTCGCTGCGCGGCGAGCACGTGACCTTCGACTCGCTCGACCCGTTCCTGCCGGCCGGTTTCCGGCGGGTGCAGCAGGCGCTCGTCGACCTGGCCTGCGCCGCGCTGCTGGCGTTCGTCGCCTGGCTGATGTGGGACCACGCCGGCAAGATGGCCGATTACGGCGACGTCACGAACCGGCTGCGCATCCCGCTCTACCCCTTCGTCTACGCGATGAGCGTGCTCAGCGCGCTGAGCGCGGTCGTGCACCTGCTGCTGATGGTGCAGCCGGTCGGGCACCACTACGCCGGGGTGGAGGAGTCGCCATGACCGCGGTCTTGCCGAGGCCCGCGCGGTGACCGAGGCGCTGATCGGCTTCGCCGCCGTGTTCGCGCTCGCGATCCTGCGGCTGCCGCTGGCCTTCGCGATGGGGCTGGTCGGCGTCGTCGGCCTCGGGCTGATGCGCAGCTGGCCGGCGGCGCTGGCCAGCGCCGCGCAGGTGGTGCAGGAGACCGGCTTCGCCTACATCCTGAGCGTGATCCCGCTGTTCATCCTGATGGGCAACTTCGTTGCCCGCGCCGGCCTCGCGCACGAGCTGTACCGCGCGGCGTACTCGTTCATCGGCCACTTCCGCGGCGGGCTGGCGCACGCGACCGTGATCTCGTGCGCCGGCTTCGGCGCGATCTGCGGCTCGTCGATCGCCACCGCGGCGACGATGGCCAAGGTGGCCTACCCGTCGATGCGCCAGCTCGGTTACGCCGACCACCTGAGCACCGGCGTGATCTGCGCCGGCGGCACGCTGGGCATCATGATCCCGCCGTCGACGATCCTGGTGATCTACGGCATCGTCACCGAGACGAACATCGGCAAGCTGTTCGCCGCCGGCGTCCTGCCCGGGCTGCTCTGCGCGCTGCTGCTGATGGGGGCCGTCGCGATCGTCACCTGGCGCGACCCGTCGGCGGGCCCGGCCGGCGAGCGCGCGAGCTGGGCCGAGCGGCTGCAGGCGGTGAAGGGCGTGTGGGGCGTCGCGCTGCTGGTCGTGATCGTGCTCGGCGGCATCTACGGCGGCGTGTTCACCGCCACCGAGGGCGCGGGCATCGGTGCCTTCGGCGCCTTCGCGTTTGCGGTTGCCCGGCGCGCGCTGAGCTGGCGCGTGCTGTTCGAGGTGCTCGTCGACAGCGCGCGAACGACGGCGATGCTGTTCACGATCCTGATCGCGGCGAACATGTTCGCGAACTTCGTCAACATGACGACGATGCCGTTCGAGCTGAAGGACTGGATCCTGCACCTTGGCCTGCCGCCGCTGGCGATCGTCGGCGCGATGATGGCCATCTACATCCTGCTCGGCTCGATCATGGAGGAACTGTCGATGGTGCTGCTGACGCTGCCGCTGTTCTTCCCGATCGTCGTCGGGCTGGGTTTCGACCCCCTGTGGTTCGGCGTGCTGATCGTGCTCGTCGTGCAGATCGGGCTGATCAGCCCGCCGGTCGGAATGAACCTGTTCGTGCTGAACGCGCTGCTGCGCGAGGTGCCGATGGCGCGGATCTACCGCGGCGTCTGGCCCTTCGTCGCCGCGCTGATCGTCGGACTCGTGATCGTGCTCGAGTTCGCGCCGCTCGCGACCTGGCTGCCGGGCTTCATGGACTGACCCGGCGCGCCGCCGCGCCCGGCCGCCACCGGCGCCACGCGCGCCAGCCGAGCAGCGCGGCGACGACCGCCGCATAGACCGCGACCTCGGCGAAGTCGTTCTTGCCGGCGCGCATCCAGAAGAAGTGCAGGACCGCGAGCCCGGCGACCGCGTACACCGCCCGGTGCAGCCGTTGCCAGCGCGCTGCGCCGAGCGTGCGGATCGCGCGGTCGAACGAGGTCGCGGCCAGCGCCAGCATCAGCAGCAGCGCACTCGTGCCGACGAGCACGAACGGGCGCTTCGGGATGTCGCGCACGATCGCCGCGGCGTCGAAGCCCATGTCGAGCCAGGCGTAGCACAGGAAGTGCAGCACGCCGTAGCCGAAGGCGAACAGGCCGAGCATGCGGCGCAAGCGCGCGAGCGCGTGCCAGCCGGTCCACTGCCGCAGCGGCGTCACGGCCAGCGTCAGGCACAGCAAACGCAGCGTCCAGTCGCCGGTGCCGCGCGTCAGCGCCTCGGCCGGGTTCGGGCCGAGCGTCCCGGCGATCGCGCCGCGCAGCAGCAGCACGGCCGGCAGCAGCGCGAGCGCGAACACGGCCGGCTTGGCGGCCGGGTGGGCGAGCCAGCGGTTCACCGGCGGCTGCGCGTTCGCCCGGCGCGGCAGGGTCGCGTCAATAGAACTTCGCCAGGTCCAGGCCCGCGTAGAGCTGCCCGACCTGCGCCTCGTAGCCGTTGAACATCAGCGTCGGCCGCTTCTTCGTCAGCAGGCCGTCCTCGCCGATGCGGCGTTCGGTGGCCTGGCTCCAGCGCGGGTGATCGACCTTCGGGTTCACGTTCGAGTAGAAGCCGTATTCGTTCGGCGCGGCCTGCTCCCAGCTCGTCAGCGGCTGCTTCTCGACGAAGCGGATGCGCACCAGCGACTTCGCCGACTTGAAGCCGTACTTCCAGGGCACGACGATGCGCAGCGGCGCGCCGTTCTGGTTCGGCAGCACCTCGCCATAGAGGCCGAAGGCGAGCAGCGTCAGCGGGTGCATCGCCTCGTCCAGGCGCAGCGCCTCGGTGTACGGCCAGTCGAGCACGGGCGAGCGCAGCCCCGGCATCTGCGCCTTGTCGGCAAGCGTCGTGAACTCGACGAACTTCGCCCTGCCGGTCGGCTCGACGCGGCGGATCAGCTCGGCGAACGAATAACCGACCCACGGGATCACCATCGACCAGCCCTCGACGCAGCGCAGCCGGTAGATGCGTTCCTCCATCGGGCCGAGCTTGAGCAGCGCGTCGATGTCCCAGGTGCCAGGCTTGCGCACCTCGCCGCCGACGACCACCGTCCACGGCCGCGGCTTCAGCGAGCCGGCGTGGCGGGACGGGTCGCTCTTGTCGGTGCCGAACTCGTAGAAGTTGTTGTAGCTGACGACGTCGGCATACGGTGTCGGCCGCTCCATCGTGTTCGCGGCGGGCACTGCGCTGCGCGTGCCCGGAAGCGGCGCGTGCCGGCCCGGCGCCGCGGTCTGCGCGCCGCCCGGCGCCGGCAGG
>JAFLDG010000076.1 GCA_017302495.1 Burkholderiales bacterium | reverse complement strand
GCCGCGAGCGCGAGGAAGGGCTGGCCGCCTTGCTCGGCAACCTCGACCAGAGCGTGTTCGGCGAGCCGGCGTACCCGACGGTCGAATCCAAGGCCGCGCACCTGCTGTACTTCGTCATCAAGAACCACCCGTTCTCCGACGGCAACAAGCGCATCGGCTCGTTTCTGTTCGTCGAGTTCCTGCACCGCAACGGGCGGCTGATTCGCGACAGCGGCGAGGCCGTGATCAACGACGTCGGGCTGGCCGCGCTCGCGCTGCTGGTGGCCGAATCGGCGCCGAAGGACAAGGAGGTGATGATCCGGCTGGTGATGAACATGCTCGCGGAGCCGGCGGCGTGAGCGGATTCGGCGAATCCGTCGTCGAGGCGGCGGCACTCGCCTGGCTCGAGGGCGTGGGCTGGCGGACGAGGAATGGCGCCGAGATCGCCCCGGGCGAGCCGGCCGCCGAGCGCGACGACTATGGACAAGTGGTCCTCGTCCGGCGCCTGCGCGACTCGCTCGCGCGCCTGAACCCGACGCTGCCCGCCGAGGCGCTGGACGATGCCTTGCGCAAGCTGACGCGGCCCGAAGGCGCGGACCTGATCGTGCGCAACCGCTCGCTGCACCGCTTGCTGGTGGACGGCGTGACGGTCGAGTACCGCGACGCTGATGGCGGCATCCGCGGCGCGCAGGCGCGGGTGATCGACTTCGACGAACCGGCGGGCAACGACTGGGCGGCGGTGAACCAGTTCAGCGTGGTGGAGAACAAGCGCTCACGGCGGCCGGACTTGCTGCTGTTCGTCAACGGCCTGCCGCTGGCGGTGCTGGAGCTGAAGAACGCCGCTGCCGAGAACGCCACGATCTGGAGCGCCTTCCAGCAGTTGCAGACCTACCAGACCGAGCTGCCGACGCTGTTTGCGCCGAATGCGCTGCTCGCCGTCTCCGACGGCGTCGAGGCGCGTGTGGGCACGCTCGGTGCCGGGCGCGAGTGGTTCAAGCCCTGGCGCACGGTCGCGGGCGACACGCTGGCCGGCGCGCACCTGCCCGAGCTGCAGGTGGTGATCGAGGGGTTGTGCGTGCCGCGGCGCTTTCTAGCCCTGCTGCGCGACTTCATCGTGTTCGAGGACGACGGCGGCCGCATCGTCAAGAAGATGGCCGGCTACCACCAGTTCCATGCGGTGCAGGTGGCGGTGGGCGAGACGCTGCGCGCCGCCGAGCTGCAGCGCGCGGCGTTGGGCGTGGCCGAGCCCGAAGGGCGCTACGAGGCGGGCCGCAAGCCGGGTGGCCAGCCCGGCGACCGGCGCGTCGGCGTGGTGTGGCACACGCAGGGCTCCGGCAAGAGCCTGACGATGGCGTTCTATGCCGGCCGCGTCATCCGCGAACCGGCGATGGGGAATCCAACGCTTGTCGTGCTGACCGACCGCAACGACCTCGACGACCAGCTCTTCGCCACCTTCGCGCGCTGCCGCGACCTGCTGCGCCAGCCGCCGGTGCAGGCCGAGAGCCGCGCGCACCTGCGCGATCTGCTCGGCGTAGCGGCCGGCGGCGTGGTGTTCACCACCATCCACAAGTTCTTCCCCGAAGAGAAGGGCGACCGGCACCCGACGCTCTCCGAGCGCCGCAACATCGTGGTGATCGCCGACGAGGCGCACCGCAGCCAGTACGACTTCATCGACGACTACGCGCGCCACATGCGCGATGCGCTGCCGCACGCGTCGTTCATCGGCTTCACCGGCACGCCGATCGAGCTGGCCGACGCCAGCACGCGCGCGGTGTTCGGCGACTACATCAGCGTCTACGACATCCAGCGCGCGGTGCAGGACGGCGCCACCGTGCCGATCTACTACGAGAGCCGGCTGGCCAAGCTGGCGCTGGACGAGGCCGAGCGGCCGAAGATCGACCCCGGCTTCGAGGAGGCGACCGAGGGCGAGGAGGTCGAGCGCAAGGAAAGGCTCAAGACCAGGTGGGCGCAGCTCGAGGCCGTGGTCGGTGCCGAGAAGCGGCTGGCGCTGGTGGCCAGGGACATCGTCGAGCATTTCGAGCAGCGGCTCGAGGCAATGGGCGGCAAGGCGATGATCGCCTGCATGAGCCGACGCATCTGCGTGGAGCTGTACCGCGAGATCGTGAAGCTGCGGCCGGACTGGAACGGTGCCGACGACGAGCAGGGCGCGCTCAAGGTGGTGATGACGGGCTCAGCCTCCGATCCGGCCGACTGGCAGCCGCACATCCGCAACAAGCCGCGGCGCGAGGCGCTGGCCAATCGCTTCCGCGACGCGAAGGACCCGTTCAAGCTGGTGCTCGTGCGCGACATGTGGCTCACCGGTTTCGACGCGCCGAGCCTGCACACGATGTACATTGATAAGCCGATGCGCGGGCACGGGCTGATGCAGGCGATCGCAAGGGTGAACCGCGTGTTCAAGGACAAGCCCGGCGGGCTGGTCGTGGACTACCTGGGCCTGGCGCAGGAGCTGAAGCAGGCGCTGGCGACCTACACCGAGAGCGGCGGCACCGGGCGCACGGCCCTGGACCAGGGCGAGGCGGTGGCCGTGATGCTGGAGAAACACGAGGTGTGCGCCGGGCTGTTCCACGGCTTCGAACGGGGTAAGTGGACGACCGGCACGCCGGCCGAGCGGCTGGGCCTGTTGCCGGCCGCGCAGGAGCACATCCTCGCCCAGGAGAGCGGCAAGGACCGCTGCGTGGCCGCGGTGCGCGAGCTGTCGCAGGCCTTCGCGCTGGCAGTGCCGCACGCCGAGGCGCTGCGCATCCGCGACGACGTGGCCTTTTTCCAGGCCGTGCAGGCGGTGCTCGCCAAGCGCGCGCCCGGCGATGCGCGGCCCGAGGAGGACATCGAGCACGCGGTACGGCAGATCATCTCGCGCGCGGTGGCACCCGAGGGCGTGATCGACATCTTCGCCGCGGCGGGCCTGACCAAGCCCGACATCTCGATCCTCTCGGAAGACTTCCTGGCCGAGGTACGCGGGATGCCGCAACGCAATCTCGCGGTCGAACTGCTGCAGAAGCTGCTGAAGGGCGAACTGGCCACGCGCCGACGCAAGAACGTCGTGCAGGCGCGCTCGTTCGCCGAGATGCTGGAGCAGACGATCCGCCGCTACCAGAACCGCGCGATCGAGGCGGCGCAGGTGATCGAGGAACTGATCGGCCTGGCGAAGGAGATGCGCGAAGCCCACGCCCGCGGTGACGCGCTCAAGCTGTCCGAGGACGAGCTGGCGTTCTACGACGCGCTGGAAACCAACGACAGCGCAGTGAAGGTGCTCGGCGACGAGACGTTGCGGACGATCGCGCAGGAGTTGGTGAGGACGGTGCGCGCCAACGTCACCATCGACTGGACGCTGCGCGAGAACGTCCGCGCCCAGCTGCGGGTGCTGGTCAAGCGCATCCTGCGCAAGTACGGCTATCCGCCGGACAAGCAGGAGAAGGCGACGCAGACGGGGCTGGAGCAGGCGGCGCTGCTGTCGGCGGATTGGGCGACGGCCGCGTAGCCAACGGAGATGTTCGCCGGCCTTGCCTCCAAAGCGCGCCCCTGGGCCGTGCCGCTCGCGCTGCTGGCCACACTCGAGATCTACACCCGCACCGTCGCCGCCGGCAGCGACGCGATCGCGCCGCCGAGCGCCGCGCTTGTCGCCTGGTTCGGCGCGCTGCGCGACGGCTCGCTGTGGCAGGCCACCTTGTTCACGCTCGGCTCGGCCGCCCTGGGGCTGCTGATCGCGTCGCTGCTGGGCATCGCCGGCGGGCTGCTGCTCGGCCTGTCGCGCCGCGTCGACGCCGGCAGCCTGCTCACCATCGAGCTGCTGCGGCCGATCCCCTCGGTGGCGCTGATCCCGCTGGCGATGCTGGTCTTCGGCTTCGGGCTGCGCATGGAGACGTCGGTGATCGCCTTCGCCGCCTTCTGGCCGATGCTGATCCTGACGCGCGCGGCGGTGCGGCAGGTGGAGCCGCGGCTGCTCGAGGTCAGCCGCGTGCTCGGCTTGAGCGCCTGGCAACGCAGCATCAAGATCGTGCTGCCGGCCTGCGTGCCGCGGCTCTTCGTCGCCTTGCGCCTGGGCGTGGCCATCGCGCTGGTGGTGGCGGTGACGGTGGAGATCGCCGCCAACCCGCACGGCATGGGCTACGCGATGATGATCGCGCAGCAGGGCCTGGACCCGGCGCTGATGCTGGCCTGGCTGGGCTGGATCGGCGTGGTCGGCGTCGTCATCAACGCGCTGGCGCTGAAGCTGCAGCAGCGCGTGGCGCGCGCGATGGGCGAGCGGCCTTGAAGCGCGTCGCGCTCACCGATGCCGCCGCGTCGCTGGCGCTGCTCGCAGCCGTGCTGGCGCTGTGGTGGGTGGCCAGCCACGCCGGCTGGATCAGCCGCGTCTTCCTGCCCACGCCCGAGGCCGCGCTGGTCAGCCTGCACGAAGGCCTGAGCCAGGGTGAGCTGACGGCCTTCACCGCCGCCACCGCCTGGCGCATGGTGCTGGGCTGGCTGCTGGCGTCGGTGGCCGGTGTGGCGCTCGGCGTCGCCATCGGCCTGTCGGCCACGGTGCGCGCCTGGTTGCAGCCGATGCTGGAATTCATCCGCCCGCTGCCGGCCTCGGCGCTGCTGCCGCTGGCCATCGCCATCTTCGGCCTGAGCCCGACGATGGTGCTCACCGTGGTGGCCTTCGGCGCGATGTGGCCGGTGCTGCTGGGCACGATCCACGGCCTGGTGGCGGTGGAGCCGCGGCTGCAGGAGGTGGCGCGCTGCCTGGGCTTGAGCCGTGCCGCCTACGTGTGGAAGATCGGCCTGCCGAACGCGCTGCCCGACATCCTGGCCGGCATGCGGCTGGCGCTCACCGTGGCGCTGATCGTCTCGGTGGTCGGCGAGATGATCGCCTCGCAGCCCGGGCTGGGGCAGGCCATCCTGCTCGCCGCGCGGGCTTTCCGCGCCAGCGAGCTGTTCGCCGGCATCGTGCTGCTGGGGCTGATCGGGCTGGCCAGCAATGCGCTGCTGGCGCTGGCCGAAAGACAATGGCTGAAATGGCAACGCCCCTGAAGGAGACAGCCCCATGACCCGCAAGTTCGTCGACCTGTCGATCTACCTGGAAAACGACGTGCTCAGCGATCCACCGGCCTTCGCGCCGAAGATCCAGTACTTCACGCACGAGCACACCTTCGAGCAGATCGAGCCCTTCTTCCCCGGGCTGAAGAAGGAGGACCTGCCCGACGGCGAGGGCTGGGCGGTGGAGATGATCCAGCTGTCGACGCACAACGGCACGCACCTGGACGCGCCCTACCACTTCCACAGCACGATGAACAAGGCGCTGGGCCACAAGGAGCGCGCGATCGCGATCCACGAGGTGCCGCTGGAATGGTGCTTCCAGCCCGGTGTGAAGCTGGACTTCCGCCACTTCGGCGACGGCACCGTCGTCACCGCCGCCGACGTCGAAGCGGAGCTGAAGCGCATCGGCCACACGCTGCAGCCGCTCGAGATCGTGGTCGTGAACACGCGCGCCGGCTCGCGCTACGGCCAGCCGGACTATGTCGCTTCAGGCTGCGGCATGGGCTACGAGGCGACCATGTACCTGCTGGAGCGCGGCGTGCGCCTGACCGGCACCGACGCCTGGAGCTGGGACGCGCCCTTCGTGCACACCGCGAAGAAGTACGGCGAGACGCACGACGCGTCGCTGATCTGGGAAGGCCACAAGGCCGGCCGCGACATCGGCTACTGCCACCTCGAGAAGCTGCACAACCTGGAGTCGCTGCCGGCGGACGGCTTCTACATCAGCTGCTTCCCGCACAAGATCCGCGGCGCCTCGGCCGGCTGGACGCGGGCGGTGGCGATCTTCGACGACGCGCTCAACGCGTCGCGGGGCTGAGGCCGCGCTCGCGCCTGCAGGCGCTCGCCGCTGAGCCGGCTTGCGGACCCGCGCAGGCGGGTCCGCAAGTCCCGCTCAGCCTTGCAGGCCGCGCTCGCGCTTTGCATGCGCTCGCCGCTGAGCCGGCGTTCGGCCGCGCGCAGTGCGCGGCCTCTCGTCCGGCTCAGCCCCACACGACCGGCTTGCCGGCGGCGTACCAGCGCTCGACCTGCGCCGCCGAGTGCTCCTCGATGCGCGCGCGCTTGATCTTCATCGTCGGCGTCAGGCTGCCGTTCTCGATCGACCACGGCTCCGGCGCGACGACGATCATCTTCAGCTGCTCGTAGTCGGCGACCCGGCGGTTGACCTCGTCGAGCAGCGCCTTCAGGTCCTGCTCGACCTGCGAACGCACCGCCGGGTCGCCGAGCTTCGGCCGCAGGTCCTCGGCCAGCACCACCTGCGCGTAGGCCGCGGGCTGGCCGACGCCGGAGACCATCGACATCTCGATCAGCGGGTTCGCGTTGATCAGGTTCTCGATCGGCGCCGGCGCGACGTACTTGCCCTTCGCGGTCTTGAACAGTTCCTTCGTGCGGCCGGTGATCTTCAGCATGCCGTCGGCGCGCAGCTCGCCGCGGTCGCCGGTGCGGAAGTAGCCGTCCTCGGTGAAGGACTCCCGCGTCAGCTCCGGCTGCTTGTAGTAGCCGGTGAACTGCCCCGGCGACTTGATCAGGATCTCGCCCTCGGGGCTCAGCCGCGCCTGCACGCCGGGCAGCGCGACGCCGACGTAACCCGGCTCGGCGAAGCGCTCGTTCGACGTGAACGAGTACGAGTTGTCCTCGGTCATGCCGTAGCCCTCGAACAGCTTCAGCCCGATCCGCCGGTACCAGCGGATCAGGTCGGCGGGCAGCGGCGCCGAGCCGCTGCCGGCCTGCACCACCGCGTCGAGCCCGAGGCCCTTGCGCACCTTCTTCGCGACCAGGCCGCCGATGATCGGCAGCTTCAGCAGCCGCTCGAGCTTGGCCGGCGGCATCTTCGCGAACACGCCGTGCTGGAACTTCAGCCACAGCCGCGGCACGCTGATGAACAGTGTCGGCCGCGCGCGCTGCAGGTCCTGCAGGAAGGTGTCGAGCGATTCGGCGAAGAACAGGTGCGTGTTGCCGTCGACCAGCGACGCCGCCGCGACCCACGAGCGCTCGAAGCTGTGCGCGAGCGGCAGGTACGACAGCATGCGCGACTCCACGCCCTGGCCGACGCGCTGGCGCACGTCGTGCACGATGCCGGTCGCGGCGCGGGTGATCGAGCCGAAGGTCTGCATCACGCCCTTCGGCGTGCCGGTCGAGCCCGAGGTGTAGATCAGCATCGCCAGTTCGTCCTCGGCGCGTGCCGGCTTGCCCGGCAGCGGCGCGGTGCGCTGCACGATCGCCTCCCAGGTTTCGTAGTCGCGGCGCGCGCTGTCGGGCGCGAGCGGCAGCGCGATGCACGGCAGGCCGGCCGGCACGCCGGGCTTCTGCTGCTCCCAGCCGTCGAGCTTGCCGACGAACAGCAGGCTCGCCTCGCTGTGGCCGAGCACGTAGCCGATGGTCTCGGCCGACTCGGTCGGGAAGATCGCCACCGTGGTGTAGCCGCCGAGCCAGATCGCCAGCTCGGCGATGATGAAGTGCGCGCTGTTCTTCGTCAGCATCGCCACGCGCGCGCCGCGCGGCAGGCCGCGGCTCTGCAGGTGCGCGGCCATGCGCCGCGCCTGGTCGAGCACCTGGGCCCAGGTGTAGTCGGCCACCGGGCCGCCGCCGAGCGGCTGCGTCAGGTAGACCTGGTTCGCGCGGTTCGCCTCGTGCTCGTACACATGGTCGAGGATCAGTCGGTCGTCGCTCATCGTCGTCTCCGGGGTCGTGAAATCGAGTTCGGCCGGGCCGGCCACCCGGCCATTCTGGCGCGGCCGCGCCGCTCAGCCGTGCGCCTGCAGCAGGCAGTCGTGGAAGGCCTGGGCGATGCGCAGCGGCGCCGGCGCGCGCCGGCGGATGCACCAGAAGCGGCAGCGGTACTGCAGCAGTGCGGGCGCGACCGCACGCAGCCGGCCGGCACGTACGAACGGTTCGGCATAGTGGTCGGGCAGGAAGCCGAGGTAGGCGCCGGACAGCACGAGCAGCGCCACGCCCTCCTGGTCGGACGCGGTGGCGGCACGTTCGAGCCGGCGCGCGTGCATCAGTTCCTGGTTCGGCGAGTGGTAACCCAACCCGGCCAGCGGCTGCGTCCGCAGCGCGTCCCAGCCGCGCTTGGCGTCGCTGCCCGCGAACCACGGGTGGCCGGCGCCGGCGTACAGCCGCATCGTCTCGTCGAACAGCGCGGCGTAGTGCAGGCTCGCCGAGCGCCGGTGCTCGGGGATCAGGCCGAGGTGGACCTGACCGTCGATCACGCCGCGCTCGATCATGCCGATCGTGCCGACGTGCAGGTGCAGCTGCACCGCCGGCGCGCGTTCGCGGAACAGGCCGATCGCCCGGTCGACGTGCGCGGCCGGGTTGCTCGCCGTCTTCTCGAACAGCGCCACGTGCAGGTCGCCGCCCGGGTGCTGGTGCAGGTCGTGCACGCTGCCGCGGAAGGCATCGGTCGCGGCGAGCAGCGCGCGCGTGGCCGCGTGCACGCGCTCACCCTCGGGCGTGAGCGCGAAGCCGCCGCGGCCGCGCCGGCACAGCACGAGGCCGAGCCGCTGCTCCAGGTCCTTCACGTGCCGGCTGATGGTCGACATCGCGATGTTCAGCTCCAGCTCGGCCGCGGCCATGCCGCCGCAGTCGGCCACGGCCTTGAACACGCGCAGCAGGCGCAGGTCGACATCGCCGAGGCGGCCGACCGGAGCGGGGGTCTTTGCTTGCATTGCGCGTCAAGTGAACGGTGATTCGCGGGCATTCAATTCAACCATAAGCGCGGGCACCATCGCGCCCGGGGTGCGCTGCCACGCGGAGTCGGCTGCGCGCCGCGGGAGAAGGCCGATGCGCATCGGGGTTCCGAAGGAGATCAAGGTCCACGAGTACCGCGTCGGGCTGACGCCGGCGAGCGTGCGCGAGTTCGTCGCCCACGGCCACGCGGTGCTGGTGCAGGCCGGCGCCGGCGAGGCGATCGGCCTGACCGACGCGCAGTACGCGAAAGCCGGCGCGACGCTGCGGCCGGACGCGGAGAGCGTCTTCGCCGAAGCCGAGATGATCGTCAAGGTCAAGGAGCCGCAGCCGGCCGAGATCGCGCGGCTGCGCGAGGGCCAGCTGCTCTACACCTACCTGCACCTGGCGCCGGACCCGCAGCAGACCGCCGGGCTGCTGGCCAGCGGCGCGGTCTGCGTTGCCTACGAGACGATCACCGGCCCCGGCGGCGGGCTGCCGCTGCTCGCGCCGATGAGCGAGGTCGCCGGCCGGATGTCGATCCAGGCCGCGGCCACGCACCTGGAGAAGTCGCACGGCGGCATGGGCGTGCTGCTCGGCGGCGTGCCCGGGGTGCCGGCGGCGCACGTGGTCATCCTCGGCGGCGGCGTGGTCGGCAGCCACGCGCTGCAGATGGCGGTGGGGCTGGGTGCGCGCGTGACCGTGCTCGACCGCAACGTCGACCGGCTGCGCCAGCTCGACGCGCTGTACAGCAACCGCGCCGACACCCGCTACTCCACCGCCGCGGCCGTGGAGGAGGCGGTGCTCGAGGCCGACGTCGTGATCGGCGGCGTGCTCGTGCCGGGCGCCGCCGCACCGAAGCTGGTGACGCGCGCGATGATCGCGGCGATGAAACCGGGCAGCGTGGTCGTCGACGTCGCGATCGACCAGGGCGGCTGCTTCGAGACCTCGCACCCGACCACGCACGCCGCGCCGACCTTCGTCGAGGGCGGCGTGATCCACTACTGCGTCGCGAACATGCCGGGCGCGGTCGCACGCACCTCGACGCACGCGCTGAACAACGCGACGCTGGCGCACGGCCTGGCGCTGGCCGACAAGGGCTGGCGCGAGGCGATGCGCGCCGACCCGCACCTACGCGCCGGCCTGAACGTCGCGCTCGGCCGGGTCACGCACGAAGCGGTCGCGCGCGATCTGGGCTATACCTTCACCCCTGCGCCGGAACTGCTCGGCTGAACCCCCGCCCGCCGGGGCTCGCGCCACACCGGCCGCCCTGTCAAACTGGAGACGAACGATGAACGCGCCCGACAAGCTGCCCGCCCCGACCGCCGTGCGCACCGACGCCGACTGGCTCGCCGCGCACTGGATGCCCTACACCGGCAACCGCGACTTCAAGGCCCGGCCGCGGCTGATCACCGCTGCCGCCGGCGCGTACTACACGACGCACGACGGGCGCGAGGTGTTCGACGGCCTCTCCGGCCTGTGGTGCACCGGCCTCGGCCACGGCCGGCGCGAGATCGCCGACGCGATCGGCCGCCAGGCGGCCACGCTCGACTATTCGCCGGGCTTCCAGTTCGGCCACCCCTCGAGCTTCGAACTGGCGAACCGCATCGTCGGCCACATGCCGGCCGGGCTGAACCGGGTGTTCTTCACCTGCTCGGGCTCGGAAGCCGCGGACACGTCGCTGAAGATCGCGCGCGCCTACTGGCGCACCAAGGGCCAGGCCGGCAAGACGCGGCTGATCGGCCGCGTCAAGGGCTACCACGGCGTGAACTTCGGCGGCATCTCGGTCGGCGGGCTGGTCGCGAACCGCAAGGCCTTCGGCCAGGGCATCGAGGCCGACCATCTGCCGCACACCCAGCCGCCGGCCGGCAGCTTCTTCAAGGGCCAGCCGCCCACCGGCGCCGAGCTGGCCGACGAGTTGCTGAACCTGATCAACCTGCACGACGCGTCGAACATCGCGGCGGTGATCGTCGAGCCGATGGCCGGCTCGGCCGGCGTGATCGTGCCGCCGGTGGGCTACCTGCAGCGGCTGCGCGAGATCTGCACGAAGCACGACATCCTGCTGATCTTCGACGAGGTGATCACCGGCTTCGGCCGCATGGGCGCGTGGACCGGCGCCGAGGCCTTCGGCGTGACGCCGGACATCCTGAACTTCGCCAAGCAGGTGACCAACGGCGCGCAGCCGCTCGGCGGCGTGGTCGTCAAGCAGGACATCTACGACACCTTCATGGCCGCCGGCGGGCCGGAGTACCTGCTCGAGCTGACCCACGGCTACACCTACAGCGCGCACCCGGTGGCCTGCGCGGCCGGGCTGGCGACGCTCGACCTGCTCGAGCGCGAGGACGCGATCCAGCGCGTGCGCGAGCTGGCGCCGAAGTTCGAGACCGCGGTGCATTCGCTGCGAAGTGCGAAGCACGTCACCGACATCCGCAACGTCGGCCTGGCCGCGGGCATCACGCTGAGCGCGCTGCCGGGCGAGCCGGCGAAGCGGCCCTGGCAGGTGGCGATGGCGATGTACGAGAAGGGCTTCTACGCCCGCTACAGCGGCGACACGATCGCCTTCGCGCCGCCCTTCGTCGCGACGTCGGCCGAGGTCGACCGTTTCGTCGCCGCGCTCGGCGAGACGCTGGACGCGACGCCTTGACGATGAATGCCCCGGCCCGGCCCGGGCCGCCGTACCCGACCGCGGCGCGGCTCGGCGTGATCGAGCCGTTCCACGCGATGGCGTTGTTCCGCCGCGCGGTGGCGCGCGAGGCCGCCGGCCGGTCGGTGATCCACATGAGCCTGGGCGAGCCGGACTTCGGTGCGCCGCCGGCGGTGGTGGCTGCGCTCGACGCCGCGATCCGGGCCGGGCAGGCCGGCTACACGCCGGCCTGCGGCATCACGCCGCTGCGCGAGGCGATCGCCGCGCACTACGCGCGCGTCCACGGCGTGGACGTGGCGCCGCAGCGCATCGTGGTCACGGCCGGCGCCACCGGCGCGCTGCAGCTGGCCTGCGCGCTGCTGCTCGACCCGGGCAGCGAGGTGCTGATGCCGGACCCGACCTACCCGTGCAACCGGCACATCGTCAGCGCTTTCAACGCGACGACGACGCTGATCCCGGCCGGGCCGGAGAAACGTTTCCAGCTGGACGCGGCCGACATCGCCGCGCACTGGGGGCCGCGCACGCGTGGCGCGATGCTCGCGTCGCCGTCGAACCCGACCGGCACGACGATCGCGCCGGCGCAGCTGCAGGCGGTGCTCGACGCGCTGCGCGCACGCTCGGGCTTCCTCGTCTTCGACGAGATCTACAACGAACTCACCTACGGCGCGGAGAAGCCGCGCACCGCGCTCGCGCTCGGCGACGACGTGATCGTGCTGAACAGCTTCTCGAAGTACTTCTGCATGACCGGCTGGCGCCTGGGCTGGATGGTGGTGCCCGAGGCGCTGGCGGCCGATGTCGAGAAGCTCGCGATGAACCTGTTCATCTGCCCGCCGGCCACCGCGCAGCACGCCGCGCTGGCCTGCTTCGCGCCGGAATCGATCGGAATCTACGAGCAGCGCCGCGCCGAGTTCGCGCGCCGGCGCGACTTCATCGTGCCGGCGCTGCGCGAGCTGGGCTTCGGCGTGCCGACCGAGCCCGACGGCGCGTTCTACGTGTACGCGGACTGCGCGCGCTTCGGCGTGCCGAGCGAACAGCTCGCCGACCGGCTGCTCGACGAGGCCGGCGTCTGCCTGGTGCCGGGCATCGACTTCGGCGTGCAAGACGCGCAGCGCTGGATGCGCGTGACCTACTCGACCAGCCTGGAACGGCTGCACGAGGCGGTCGAGCGGATGCGGCGTTACCTGGCCACCCCGTAGCCCGGACCGGGCGCGGCCGCCGCGCCCGCTCAACCCGACCGCCGGCGCTGCAGCACCCGCCCCGGCCGTGCGCCGGTGCCCTGCCCGGCCTGCCACACCGGTTCGCCGTTCACCACCACCACCTCGATCCCGGGGGCCGCCCGCTGCGGCTCGTCGTAGGTGGCGCTGTCGATCACCGCATCGGGGTCGAACACGACCAGGTCCGCCCATGCCCCTTCGGCGATGGTGCCCCGGCCCTCCAGCCCGAAGTTGCCGGCGGTCAACCCCGTCATCTTCCAGACCGCGGTCTCGAGCGGGAACAGCTTCAGCTCGCGGCTGTAGCGGCCGAGCACACGCGGGAAGGTGCCCCACAGCCGCGGGTGCGGCTTCGGGCCGAGCGGGATGCCGTCGGAGCCGATCATCGTCGGCTCGTAGGCGAGGATGCGCTGCACATCGGCCTCGTCCATCATGAAGTAGATCGCCGACGCGGGCTGCAGCCGCTTCACCGCGTCCAGCTTGCTGCAGCCCCACTCGCGCGCGATGTCGTCCAGGTCGCGGCCGGCCATCCCCGGCTCCGGCTCGCTGTGCGCGATCAGCACGCGGCCCTGCAGCCGCACCGGATCGTCGTGCAGCATCGTGCTGCCTGCGGTGTACGGATAGCAGTCGAGCGCGACGCACTGGCAGCGCCGCGCCGCGTCGATCGCGGCCAGCGTCTCGGCGGAGCGGCCCCGGTTGCGCTCGCCGGTGACCTTGTGGTGCGACACCACCACCGGCACGCCCAGCTCGCGGCCGATGCGGAAGGTCTCCTGCAGCGAATCGAGCACCGCGTCCTGTTCGTCGCGCATGTGGGTCGCGAACACGCCGCCGCTGCCGGCCAGCGGCCGGCAGACGGCGACGATCTCGTCGGTCGTCGCCGCCGCCGCCGGCGGGTAGTAGGTGCCGGTGGACACGCCGAACGCGCCGGCGTCCAGCGCCTCGCGCACGTGGGCCTGCATCGCGGCGATCTCGTCCGCGTTCGCCGGCCGGTCGAGCGCGGCCATGCAGCGCGCGCGCAGCGTCGTGTGGCCGACGAGCGGCGCGACGTTCAGCGCCGCCGGTTGCCGGCGCAGCGCATCCAGGTACGCGCCGAAGCTCGGGTAGCGCGCGTCGGCGCCGTCGACCGCGAGCGAGATCGGCGCCGGGGTCGGCGTGTCGGGCTCCAGCGGCGCCGGGCTGATGCCGCAGTTGCCGGTGACCACCGTCGTCACGCCCTGCGAGGCCTTGAAGTCCATGCCGGGGCGGCGCAGCAGCGCGATGTCGTCGTGCGTGTGCGCGTCGACCTTATACAAATTTACTTCTTATACTCACAAATATTATGATTTTATTGTAATTATACTGTAAATAAATGTTACAAAAAAAGGGGTT
>JAFLDG010000075.1 GCA_017302495.1 Burkholderiales bacterium | reverse complement strand
GCGCCGGCCTGCTGCCGCGCCTCGCTTAGATCCAGCCCGCGCAGCCCCTGCGGGTCATACGGCCCGAGCGCGAGCGCGTCGCGCGCGCCGTCCGCGCGGGTGTAGCGGTAGACCAGCAGCCGCGCGCCGTTCGGTCGGCAGCGCACGGCCAGGCGGCCCGCGCCGCGCGGGGCCGGATCGGTCAACCAAACGTCGGCGCCGGATGCCGCCGCCTTCTTCGTCGCGGCCTCGACCCCGCGTGCTGTAATCAGCCCCGCGCGCCGCAAGTCCGCTGCGGTTGCCATGTCGGATTTCATGTCCCCTGCGCCTTTCCGGTTGCCGTTCGGTTGCCGTTCGTCGCTGGCACGGTGCGAATTCCGGCGAACACGGGCGGACATTGTTTCGCGTAACCCGTTGATTTGTCTAGGGTCGGCGGACGGCCGCGGACTGGTGCGGACCGGGGGGATGCGTACTTAAAATCCGCCGTCCTCGCAAGGGGGCATGCGGGTTCGATCCCCGCTCCGGGTACCAAGGTTCGCGGCCGCCCCGGCCCGCCGAAGGAACACCATGCCCCTGTTCGAGACCGCCGCGCTGAACGACGGCGTGCGCAAGCGCGAAGTGTTCGGCTGGGCGATGTACGACTTCGCCAACTCGGGCTACACCACGGTCGTGCTGACCGCGGTGTTCAACGCCTACTTCGTCGGCGTGGTCACCGGCGACGCGGCGTGGGGCACCTTCGCCTGGACCAGCACGCTGGCCGCGTCGAGCGCGATCGTGATGCTGACGATGCCGTCGCTCGGCGCCTTCGCCGATCTGCGCGCGGCCAAGAAGCGCCTGCTCGCGTTCACCACCCTCGGCTGCGTGCTGACGACCGCGCTGCTCGCCCGCGCCGGGCCGGGCGACCTGTGGTTCGCGGTGGTCGCGGTGGTGCTGTCGAACCTGTTCTACAGCTACGGCGAGTCGCTGATCGCGGCCTTCCTGCCCGAGCTGGCGCGGCGCGATGCGCTCGGTCGGGTCTCGGGCTGGGGCTGGAGCTTCGGCTACTTCGGCGGCATGCTCACGCTCGGCCTGTCGCTCGGCTACGTGCTGTGGGCGCAGGGCCAGGGCCTGCCGGCCACGCACTTCGTGCCGGTGACGATGCTGATCACCGCCGCGGTCTACGGCCTGGCCTCGCTGGCGACTTTCGCGTTGCTGCGCGAGCGGGCGCAGCCGCAGGCCGGCGCGCTGCAGGCGAGCGGCCTGCGCGCGTCGCTGCAGCGGCTGGCGCAGACCTGGCGCCACGCCCGAGACTATCGAGACTTCGTCTGGCTGATGGCCTGCGCGGTGGCCTACCAGGCCGGCATCTCGGTCGTGATCGCGCTCGCCGCGGTCTACGCCGAGCAGGTGCTCGGCTTCAAGCAGACGCAGACGATGGTGCTGATCTTCCTGGTGAACATCGCGTCGGCGGTTGGTGCCTTCGCCTTCGGCTACGGGCAGGACCGGATCGGCCACAAGCTCGCGCTCGGGATCACTTTGGTCGGCTGGATCGTGATGACGCTGCTCGCGGTCGCCGCCACCGACGCGTCGCTGTTCTGGGCCGCTGCGGTCGTGGCCGGGCTGTGCATGGGCTCGAGCCAGTCGGCCGGCCGCGCGCTGGCCGGCGCCTTCGCACCCGAGGCGCGGCTGGCCGAGTTCTTCGGCCTGTGGACCTTCGCGGTGCGGCTGGCCGCGATCATCGGGCCGATGACCTACGGGCTGGTCACGCTCGCCACCGCCGGCAACCACCGGTTGGCGATCCTGTCCACGGGCCTGTTTTTCGTCGCCGGGCTGCTGCTGCTGGCGAAGGTGAACGTGGGCCGAGGCATCGCCGCGGCGCAGGTCCGCGCCTGAACCCCTCCGGCGCGAGGGGGGACGGCGACGGGCAGCCGCCTAGAATCGCCGCAACGAGATTCGAAGCGAGGAGTTGAGACATGAAGGTGCTGGTCCCCGTGAAGCGGGTGGTCGACTACAACGTCAAGGTGCGCGTCAAGAGCGACGGCACCGGGGTGGACATCGCCAACGTCAAGATGAGCATGAACCCCTTCGACGAGATCGCCGTCGAAGAGGCGATGCGGCTGAAGGAGAAGGGCGTGGCCACCGAGGTCATCGCCGTCTCCTGCGGCGTCACCCAGTGCCAGGAGACGCTGCGCACGGCGATGGCGATCGGCGCCGACCGCGCGATCCTGGTCGAATGCGCCGACGAACTGCAGCCGCTGGCGGTGGCCAAGCTGCTGAAGGCCCTGGTGGACAAGGAAGCCCCGGGCCTGGTCATCCTCGGCAAGCAGGCGATCGACGACGACTGCAACCAGACCGGCCAGATGCTCGCCGCGCTGCTCGATCGGCCGCAGGCCACCTTCGCCAGCAAGGTCGAGATCGACGGCGACGCGGCCAAGGTCACGCGCGAAGTCGACGGCGGGCTGGAGACGATCAGCGTCAAGCTGCCGGCGGTGATCACCACCGACCTGCGGCTGAACGAGCCGAGGTACGTCACCCTGCCCAACATCATGAAGGCGAAGAAGAAGCCGCTCGAGATTGTCAAGCCGGCCGACCTCGGCGTCGACGTGGCCCCGCGCTTGAAGACGCTGAAGGTGGCCGAGCCGCCGAAGCGCGGCGCCGGCATCAAGGTGCCCGACGTCGCCACCCTGGTCGACAAGCTGAAGAACGAAGCGAAGGTTCTTTAGGCCGGACGCGCTGCGCGGGCCGGCCCAAATCGTCTCGTCGGACCGGACGCCTGCGGCGCCGGTCGACTCACCGCAATACCAGGAGAGATCGAATGAGTTGCCTCGTCATTGCCGAACACGACCACGGCACCCTGAAGGGCGCCACGCTCAACACCGTCACCGCCGCCATCCAGTGCGGCGGCGAAGTCCACGTGCTCGTCGCCGGCCAGAACGCCGCCGGCGCGGCCCAGGCGGCCAGCCAGATCCAGGGCGTGGCCAAGGTGCTGCACGCCGACGGCGCGAGCCTGGCCGAACAGCTTGCCGAGAACGTCGCGGCGATGGTGCTCACTTTGGCGGGCAGCTACAGCCACCTCCTGTTCCCCGCCACCGCGCACGGCAAGAACGTCGCACCGCGCGTCGCGGCCAAGCTCGACGTCGCGCAGCTCAGCGACATCACCAAGGTGATCGGCCCCGACACCTTCGAGCGGCCGATCTACGCCGGCAACGCGATCGCCACCGTGCAGAGCAGCGACGCGACCCAGGTGATCACCGTGCGCACGACCGGCTTCGACGCCGCGGCCACCGGCGGCTCGGCCCCGGTCGAATCGATTCCCGCGGTGGCCGACAGCGGCCTGAGCGCCTTCGTCGGCTCCGAACTCGCCAAGAGCGACCGGCCCGAGCTGACCGCGGCCAAGATCATCGTCTCCGGCGGCCGGGCGATGGGCTCGAGCGAGAAGTTCAACGAGGTGCTGACCCCGCTGGCGGACAAGCTCGGCGCCGCGCTCGGCGCCAGCCGCGCCGCGGTCGATGCCGGCTACGCGCCGAACGACTGGCAGGTCGGGCAGACCGGCAAGATCGTCGCCCCCCAGCTCTACATCGCCTGCGGCATCAGCGGCGCGATCCAGCACCTGGCCGGGATGAAGGACAGCAAGGTGATCGTGGCGATCAACAAGGACCCGGAGGCGCCGATCTTCAGCGTCGCCGACTACGGGCTCGAGGCCGACCTGTTCGCCGCGGTGCCCGAGCTGGTGAAGAGCCTGTAGCAGCCGCGCACGGTCCGCGCCCAGGGCTCCCGACGGGAGCCCGCTTCTCATCCGGAGGTTGATCATGAGCTATCGCGCCCCCCTCAAGGACATGCTGTTCGCGATCCGGGAGCTGGCCGACATCGAGGCCGTCGCGGCCCTGCCGGGTCACGAAGAGGCCGGCTTCGAGACCGCGCAGGCGGTGCTCGAGGAATGCGCGAAGCTCGCCGAGGGCGTGATCGCGCCGCTGAACTGGGAGGGCGACCGCTTCCCGTCGTCGTTCCACGACGGCCACGTGACGACCACGCCCGGCTTCAAGGACGCGTTCCGCCAGTTCGCCGAGGGCGGCTGGCAGGGCCTGCAGCACCCGGCGGACTACGGCGGCCAGGGGTTGCCGAAGACCATCGGCGCGGCCTGCATCGAGATGATCAACAGCGCGAACCTGAGCTTTTCGCTGTGCCCGCTGCTGACCGACGGCGCGATCGAGGCGCTGCTCACTGCCGGCTCCGACGAACAGAAGTCGATCTATCTGCCGCCGATGATCGAGGGCCGCTGGACCGGCACGATGAACCTGACCGAGCCGCAGGCGGGCAGCGACCTGGCGGCGGTGCGCACCCGGGCCGAGCCGCAGCCCGACGGCACCTACCGGATCTTCGGTACGAAGATCTTCATCACCTACGGCGAGCACGACATGGCCGAGAACATCGTGCACCTGGTGCTCGCGCGCGTGACCGGCGCGCCCGACGGGGTCAAGGGCATCAGCCTGTTCGTCGTGCCGAAGTTCCTGGTCGGTGCCGACGGTGGCCTGGGTGCGCGCAACGACGCGCACTGCGTCAGCATCGAGCACAAGCTCGGCATCAAGGCCAGCCCGACCGCGGTGCTGCAGTTCGGCGACCACGGCGGCGCGGTCGGATATCTGGTCGGCCAGGAGAACCGCGGCCTCGAGTACATGTTCGTGATGATGAACGCCGCGCGCTACGCGGTCGGCATGCAGGGCGTCGCGATCGCCGAGCGTGCGTACCAAAAGGCGGTGGCCTACGCGCGCGACCGGGTGCAGAGCCGCCCGGTCGACGGTTCGACGCCGGGCGCGGCACCGATCATCCACCACCCCGACGTCAAGCGCATGCTGCTGACGATGCGCGCGCTGACCGAGGGCTGCCGCGCGATGGCGATGGTCGGTGCCGCCGCCTACGACGCCGCCCACGCGCACCCGGACGCGGCGGCACGCAAGCAGAACCAGGCCTTCTACGAGTTCCTGGTGCCGCTGATCAAGGGCTACAGCACCGAGATGAGCCTCGAGGTCACGAGCCTGGGCGTGCAGGTCCATGGCGGCATGGGCTTCATCGAGGAGACCGGTGCCGCACAGCATTACCGCGACGCGCGCATCCTGACGATCTACGAGGGTACGACCGCGATCCAGGCGAACGACCTGGTCGGCCGCAAGACCGCGCGCGACGGCGGCGGCGTGGCCAAGGCGATCGCGGGCCGGATCGAGGTCACCGAAGGCGAGCTCGGCCGGCGCGACAGCGAGGCCGCGCGCGCCATGCAGCGCAGCCTGAAGGCCGCGCGCCAGGCCTTCGTCGAGGCAGTCGACTTCATCGCCGGCGGCACCAAGGGCCAGCCGAACGCGGCCTACGCCGGGAGCGTGCCGTACCTGCTGCTGGCCGGCAACGTCGTCGCCGGCTGGCAGATGGCGCGCGCGCTGATGGTGGCCGAGGACCGGCTCGCCGAGGGCACCGACCCGGAGTTCATGAAGGCCAAGATCGCGACCGCGCGCTTCTATGCCGACCATGTGCTGAGCCGCGTCGCCGGGCTGCGCCAGGCCGTCGTCGAAGGGGCGGCCGGCGTGGCCGCGATGCCGGTCGACGCGTTCTAGGCGCGTCGGCGGCGGCAGCCGAAGCTCGGGCCGCGCGGTCGGGCGCCGCGAACGGCCGGTCGGACCCTGCGCACAAGCCGCTGCAGCGGCGGCGCGCGCCGGCCGGCTTGTCCCGCGCGTGACAGCGTCGTCAGGAACCGGTTCGCACACTCATCCGCTTTGATCTGAAGGGAATCTTCCGTGCCGCTGCCGCCCGTCCTGGCCCGCGCGCCGCTGCCGATCATCGGTGCGCCGCTGTTCATCATCAGCCATCCGAAGCTCGTGATCGAGCAGTGCAAGGCCGGTGTCATCGGCTCGATGCCGGCGCTGAACGCCCGGCCCGCGACCCAGCTCGACGAGTGGCTGGCCGAGATCACCGAGACGCTCGCCGCCTGGGATCGCGACCATCCCGAGCAGCCGGCCGCGCCGTTCGCGATCAACCAGATCGTGCACAAGAGCAACGACCGGCTCGAGCACGACATGGCCGTGTGCGCGAAGTACAAGGTGCCGATCGTCATCAGCTCGCTCGGCGCGCGGGTCGAGGTCAACCAGGCCGTGCACGGCTGGGGCGGGGTGGTGCTGCACGACATCATCAACAACACCCATGCGCACAAGGCGATCGAGAAGGGCGCCGACGGGCTGATACCGGTGGCCGCGGGTGCCGGCGGCCATGCCGGCGTGAAGAGCCCGTTCGCGCTGGTGGCCGAGATCCGCGAGTGGTTCGACGGCCCCATCGCGCTGTCGGGCGCGATCGGCACCGGCGCCGGGGTGCTGGGCGCGCTCGCCTGCGGTGCGGACTTCGCCTACGTCGGCTCGGCCTTCATCGCCACCGAGGAGGCGCGCGCGGCCGACGCGTACAAGCAGTGCATCGTCGACTGCACCAGCGACGACATCGTCTACTCGAGCCTGTTCACCGGCGTGCACGGCAACTACCTGAAGCCGTCGATCCGCAACGCCGGCCTCGATCCGGACAAGCTGCCCGAAGGCGACATCAGCACGATGCAGTTCGGCAGCGCCGGCGGACCGAAGAAGGCGTGGAAGGACATCTGGGGCTGCGGCCAGGGCATCGGCGCGGTCAAGGCCGTGGTGCCGGTGGCCGAGATGGTGGCGCGGCTGAAGCGCGAGTACGACCAGGCCCGTCGTCGCGTGTGTGCCGCCTGAAGGGTTGGACCGAACGATGAGCCGCCGACTGCTGATCGACCATGCGACGGTGTTCGACAGCGCCGCGGGCGCGCTGCGGCCGAACTGCCGCATCGTGATCGAGGGTGACCGCATCGCCGCGGTGACCGACGAGCCGATCGCGGTCGACGATGTCGCATCGACCATCGATGCCGGCGGCCGGGTCGTGCTGCCGGGGCTGATCGACGCGCACGTGCACGTGGTCGCGTCCTCGCACGACCTGTCGTCGCTCGCGCTGCAGCCGACGTCGCTGGTGACGGCGCAGAGCAGCACGATCCTGCGCGACATGCTGCACCGCGGCTTCACCACGGTGCGCGACGCCGCCGGCGCCGACTTCGGCCTGCGCGAGGCGGTGGCGCGCGGGCTGTTCGAGGGGCCGCGGCTGTTCATCGCCGGTTTCCCGGTCAGCCAGACCGGCGGCCATGCCGACATGCGGCCGATGGGCGTGCGCCAGCGCGAGTTCTTCTGCTCCTGCGCCGGCCTGGGGCTGATCGGCGCGATCGCCGACGGCGTCGGCGAGGTGCGGCGCGCGGTGCGCGAGCAGGTGCGCACCGGCGCCGACCAGATCAAGATCATGGCCGGCGGCGGCATCGCCAGCCCGAGCGACCCGCTCGAGGGCACGCAGTTCTCGGTCGAGGAACTGCGAGCGGCTTGCGAGGAGGCCGAGGCCGCGAACCTGTACGCGATGGCGCATGCGTACTCGCCGCGGGCCGTGAGCCGGGCGGTGATGGCCGGCGTGCGCTCGATCGAGCACGGCAACCTGATCGACGCGGCGACCGCGCGGCTGATGAAGAGCCACGGCGCGTTCCTCGTGCCGACGCTGTCGACCTACGCCGCGCTCGCCGACGAGGGCCAGCGCCTGGGCTGGTCGGCGGCGATGCTCGACAAGCTCGCGAAGGTGCACGCGCGCGGCCTCGAGTCGCTGGCGATCGCGAAGGCCGAAGGCGTCGGAATCGTCTTCGGCACCGACCTGCTCGGCCACATGCACGCAAGGCAGTCGGGCGAGTTCGCGATCCGCGCCGCGGTGCAGACGCCGGTCGAGATCCTGCAGGGCGCGACGATCGAGGCCGCGCGGCTGATGCGCCAGCAGGGGCGCATCGGCGAGCTCGTCGCCGGCGCCTTCGCCGACCTGCTGATCGTCGACGGCGACCCGACGCGCGACCTGTCGATGCTGGCCGAGCCCGGGCGCGGCGTCCGCCTGATCCTGCAGGGCGGGCGGGTCGTTCGGGACACGCTGGGCACGGCCTGATCGCGCACGGGCCGCTCGCGCGGGCCGCGCCCCGAGCCGCCGAGGGAAGAAGGCCGTCGCCACGCCTCGCGGCCGCCGGCTGGGACGCTGCGCCCGCGGTCGGGGCTGTCCCCGGGCGGAGTAGGGCATTGATCGAGGGGGCGGTATCCCCCTATGCTCCGGCCCGCGTCTGCAGCAACCACCGGGAGAAGAACGTGCCGAAAGTGCTTGCCCTCGTTGCCGCCCTCGCGGCCGGTGTCGCCGCCCAGGCGGCGCCGCAGCCGCTGCGCATCACCTTCGACGGCAACGTCCAGTCCGACTACCGGCGCGGCGTGTTCGAGGCCGGCATGCGCTTCACCGGCCCGTTGTCCACGACCATGGTGACCTACCCCTGGGTCAATTCGCAGGGGGCCTACAACGGCACGCCGACCCTGCTGGCCTACGCCTACCCGATGACGATGGCGCGCCGCGACGGGCAGCCGTTCACGCTGCAGGCGCTGGACATCGGCTGGTACTGGCTGCCCGAGGGGCAGACCTCGGGCCGGGTCATGGCCACGCTGCTGCGGCCCGACGGCAGCATCGGCACGCGCGAACTGGACCTGCCGCTCGGCGACTTCCGGTCCTGGCAGTTCGGCGAGACGGTGACGCAGGTGACCTTCGGGCAGCCGTTCTTCACCCACCTGCGCTACGACAACGTCGACCTGCTGGTGCCGGCGCCGGTACCGGAAGCGCGGACCGCGTGGCTGGCCCTGCTGGGGCTGGCAGGTCTGGCCGCCTGGCGCCGCTTCGTGCCCGGGCGTCCGGCGCAGCGATAGCGCGGCGGCGCCGGGGGCGCGCGCCGCGGGCCCCGGCTGCCGGGCGCGGCGCCGTGCGCGCCGCCGCGCTGCGGTTCAGTTCCCGCCCGGGTTCACCGACGTGAAGCGCGCTTCCGGCCGGTCGTCGGCGCGGTGAATCGTGGTCACGCCCTTCTTCATCGCCCAGGGCCGCAGCTGGTGGTGCAGCGGGATGTTGTGCACCTCGTCGCGGGTGGCCACCAGCGCGTCGCGGATCATCGCGTTGCGCTTGGCGACGTCGGTCTCGGTCTTCATCGCGTCGACCAGCGCGTCGATCTTCGGGTCGCTGATGCGGCCGAAGTTGAAGTTGCCGTCGGCGCCGGTGGTGCGGGTGCGGATCAGCGACTGCAGCGTGTACTGCGCGTCGAAGGTCGCGACGCCCCAGCCGAGCAGGTAGGCCGAGGTGTCGAAGTTCTGCACCTTCTGGATGAAGGTGGCCATCGACTCGGCGACGAGCTTGGTCTTGACGCCGATGCGCGCCCACATCGCGACCAGGTTCTGGCAGATCTCCTCGTCGTTGACGTAGCGGTTGTTCGGGCAATTGAGCTGGAACTCGAAGCCGTTCGGGTAGCCGGCGTCGGCGAGCAGCTTCTTCGCGCGCTCGGCGTCGAACTTCGCCGGCACATCGATCTCGGGCGTGTTGCCGTTGACGCCGGGCGCGACCATGATGCCGGCCGGCAGCGACAGCCCGCGCATCGTGTTGCGCTTGATGGCCTCGCGGTCGATCGCGATCGACAGCGCCTCGCGCACGCGCTTGTCCTTGAACGGGTTCTTGCCCTTGACGTCGCTGTACTTCAGCTCGGGGCTGAACTCGTCCAGCGCGATGAAGATCGTGCGCACCTCGTGGCCGTCGACGATCTTCAGCTTGCCGTCCTGGCGCAGCCGCGCCACGTCCTGCACCGGCAGGTCGGTGAGCATGTCGACGTCACCGGACAGCAGCGCCGCGACGCGGGTCGGGTCGCTCTTGATCGGGGTGTAGATCACCTCGGTCACGTTGCCGCCGTGCTTGCCCCACCAGTCCTTGTTGATCGTCATCGTGATGCGCTGGTCGGGCGTCCAGCCGGTGATCTTGTACGGGCCCGTGCCGTTGACGTTGCGCGACGCGAAGTTCTCCTCCTTCGCCTTGTAGTCCTGCGTGTTCGTCGTCTTGTTCTTCTCCGCCCAGGCCTTGCTCATGATGCGGAAGTCGACGATGTTGCGCAGCAGGATCGGCTGCGGCGCCGACAGCATGAAGTCGACGGTGTGGTCGTCGATCTTCTTGATCTCGACGATGCCGGTGACGTAGATCTGCATCGTGCCCTGCGGCTGCTTGATGCGGCCGAAGGAGAAGACCACGTCGTCGGCGGTGAAGGGGCTGCCGTCGGCGAACTTGACGCCCTTGCGCAGCTCGAAGCGCACCTGGGTCGGGCTGACCATCGTCCACTTCGTCGCCAGCGCCGGCTCGACCTCGAACTTCTCGTTGTAGCGGGTCAGGCCCTCGTACGAGTGCATCAGGATCGCGTTCGTGGTGGCGTGGTTCTGCGAATGCGGATCGAGGGTCAGGATGTCGTTCTGCGCCGCCCAGCGCAACGTTTCGGCGTGCGCCGTCGGGCCGACCAGCGCGGTGGCCACCAACGCGGCGGCCAGCAGGGCCTTGAGCTTCATCGGGAACTCCGGAAATGGGTGAAGCGGCAATGCTAGGCCAGCGGCCCGTGCGTACGGCCGGACCGGGATCCGGGTTTGCCCGGAATCGAAGCCGTGGTCGCAGGGCAGCGGCTGTCAGCCAGCGGTAGGCGAGAGGCGTTCCAATCCCCACCGGTGCACGCTCCGCTTCGGGTGGTACAGTGCCGGCCGGCCGCTCGAGCCGGGCGTGCCCATGCAATCCGCTCGGCTGGTGGAGCCGGCCGTCGCGGAAGGTTGAACAACCCATCGTTGCCCGTGGAAACCGCGGGCGAAAGGTGAGCGCCAGATGATGCAGCAGTACCGCGCCAACTCGTACCTGTTCGGCGGCAACGCGCCGTACGTCGAGGAACTGTACGAGGCCTACCTCGACAACCCCGGCAGCGTGCCGGACAACTGGCGGGAGTACTTCGACCGCCTGCAGAACGTCGCCGCGGTCGACGGCTCCGAGGCGCGCGACGTCGCGCACGCGCCGATCGTGGAATCCTTCGCCCAGCGGGCCAAGGCGAACGCCTTCGCGCTGAAGGCCAGCGCCACCGACCTGGCGGTCGCACGCAAGCAGGTCCATGTCCAGAGCCTGATCGCGGCCTACCGCTTCCTCGGCAACCGCTGGGCCGACCTGGATCCGCTCAAGCGCGCCGAGCGGCCGAAGATCCCCGAGCTCGAGCCGGCGTTCTACGACCTGACCGAAGCCGACCTGGACATCACCTTCTCGGCGGCGAACACGTACTTCGGCAAGGCCGAGAACATGACGCTGCGCGAGATCCTGCAGGCGCTGCGCGAAACCTACTGCGGCACGATCGGCGCCGAGTTCATGCACTGCACCGACCCGGCCGAGAAGCGCTGGTGGCAGGAGCGGCTCGAGAGCGTGCGCAGCAAGCCGAGCTTCAGCGCCGAGGAGAAGGTGCACATCCTCGGCCGCCTCACCGCGGCCGAAGGGCTGGAGCGCTACCTGCACACCAAGTACGTCGGCCAGAAGCGCTTCTCGCTCGAGGGCGGCGAGAGCTTCATCGCCAGCATGGACGAGGTCGTGCAGCGCGCCGGCGAGCGCGGCGTGCAGGAGATCGTGATCGGCATGGCGCACCGCGGCCGGCTGAACGTGCTCGTGAACACGCTCGGCAAGATGCCGAAGGACCTGTTCGCCGAGTTCGAACACACCGCGCCGGAGGATCTGCCTTCGGGCGACGTCAAGTACCACCAGGGCTTCTCCAGCGACATCAGCACCGCCGGCGGCCCGGTGCACCTGAGCCTGGCCTTCAACCCGTCGCACCTGGAGATCGTCAACCCGGTGGTCGAGGGCTCGGTCAAGGCGCGCCAGGATCGCCGCGGCGACCGCTCGGGCGACCAGGTGCTGCCGGTGCTGGTGCACGGCGACGCCGCCTTCGCCGGCCAGGGCGTGGTGATGGAGACGCTGGCGCTGTCGCAGACGCGCAGCTATTACACCGGCGGCACCCTGCACCTGGTGATCAACAACCAGATCGGCTTCACGACCAGCAACCCGCGCGACACGCGCTCGACGCTGTACTGCACCGACGTCGTGAAGATGATCGAGGCGCCGGTGCTGCACGTGAACGGCGACGACCCCGAGGCGGTCGTGTTCTGCACCCAGCTCGCGCTCGACTACCGGCAGCAGTTCAACCGGGACGTGGTCGTCGACATCGTCTGCTTCCGCAAGCTCGGCCACAACGAGCAGGACACGCCGAGCCTGACGCAGCCGCTGATGTACCGCAAGATCGCCGCCCATCCGGGCACGCGCAAGCTGTACGGCGAGAAGCTGGTCGCGCAGGGGGTGCTCGGCGCCGACGCGCCGGACAAGATGGTGAAGGAACTGCGCGCCGCGCTCGACGAGGGGCGGCACACCGCCGACCCGGTGCTGACCAACTTCAAGAGCAAGTACGCGGTCGACTGGACGCCGTTCCTCGGCCGCAAGTGGACCGACGCCGCCGACACCGCGCTGCCGCTGGCCGAGATCAAGCGGCTGGCCGAGCGCATCACCACGGTGCCCGCCGGCTTCAAGCTGCACCCGTTGGTGGAAAAGGTGCTGGCCGACCGCGCCGCGATGGGCCGGGGCGAGATCAACGTCGACTGGGGCATGGGCGAGCACCTGGCCTTCGCGTCGCTGGTGGCCAGCGGTTATGCGGTGCGCCTGTCGGGCGAGGACAGCGGCCGCGGCACCTTCAGCCACCGGCACGCGGTGCTGCACCCGCAGGACCGCGCCCAGTGGAGCGTCGGCAGCCACGTGCCGCTGGAGCACGTGGCCGACAACCAGGCGCCCTTCGTCGTCATCGACTCGCTGCTGTCCGAAGAGGCGGTGCTGGCCTACGAATACGGCTACGCGTCGGCCGAGCCGAACACGCTGGTCATCTGGGAGGCGCAGTTCGGCGACTTCGTCAACGGCGCGCAGGTGGTGATCGACCAGTTCATCGCCTCGGGCGAGGTCAAGTGGGGCCGGGTCAACGGCCTGACGCTGATGCTGCCGCACGGCTACGAAGGGCAGGGGCCCGAGCACTCGTCGGCGCGCATCGAGCGCTTCATGCAGCTCGCGGCCGACAACAACATGCAGGTCTGCCAGCCGACCAGCGCGAGCCAGATCTTCCACCTGCTGCGCCGGCAGATGGTGCGCCAGTTCAGGAAGCCGCTGGTGATCTTCACCCCGAAGAGCCTGCTGCGCGCGAAGGACGCGACCTCGCCGCTGGCCGAGTTCACGAAGGGCGAGTTCCGCACCGTGATCGGCCCCAGCCGCACCGAGGTCGAAGCCGACAAGGTCAGGCGCGTGATCGCCTGCTCGGGCAAGGTGGCCTACGACCTGATCCGCCGGCGCGACGAGAAGAAGGCCTGGGACGTGGCGATCGTGCGCGTCGAGCAGCTGTACCCGTTCCCGCACAAGGCCTTTGCCGCCGAGCTGAAGCGCTTCCCGAACGCGACCGAGGTCGTCTGGTGCCAGGACGAGCCGCAGAACCAGGGCGCCTGGTTCTTCGTCCAGCACTACGTCCACGAGAACATGGTCGACGGCCAGAAGCTCGGTTACGCCGGGCGCGGCGCGTCGGCGTCGCCGGCGGTCGGGTACGCGCACCTGCACCAGGAGCAGCAGAAGGCGCTGCTCGACCAGGCTTTCGGCAAGTTGAAGGGCTTCGTGCTCACCAAGTAGCGAAGGGCCCGTCCGGCTCCGAGGTGCCGGCACCGGCCGGCTCGTCGGGGCCCGGCGCCCGGCCGCCCCGCATCAGGCGCCCGCACCGCGACCCATGGCCCGCGCCCCCGGCGCCGCACCGCAAGCAACGAGACACACCATCATGGCAATCGTAGAAGTCAAGGTTCCGCAACTGTCCGAATCGGTGGCCGAGGCCACGCTGCTGCAGTGGAAGAAGCAGCCCGGCGAGGCGGTCGAGCTGGACGAGATCCTGATCGAAATCGAGACCGACAAGGTCGTGCTCGAGGTGCCGGCGCCCGCCGCCGGCGTGCTCGCCGAGCATGTCGTCGGCGACGGCGGCACGGTTGTCGCCGAGCAGTTGATCGCGCGCATCGACACCGACGCCAAGGCATCGGCGGCAGCGCCCGCGGCCGCACCT
>JAFLDG010000074.1 GCA_017302495.1 Burkholderiales bacterium | reverse complement strand
GGCGCTGGCGCGCGCCGCGGCCGCCGAAGCCCGGCCGCCACGCACGCTGCGCGTCGCCTTCCCCTTTGCCGAGACCGGCTTCGACCCGGCGCAGGTTTCCGACGAGTCGTCGCTGCGCATCAACGCGCACATCTTCGAGCCGCTGCTCACCTACGACTGCCTGGCGCGGCCGGCAAAGCTGGTGCCGCTGACCGCGGCCGCGCTGCCCGAGGTGCTCGACGGCGGCCGGCGCTTCGTCTTCGAGCTGCAGCGCGGCATCCTGTTCGCCGACGACCCGGCCTTCGGCGGCCGGGCGCGCGAGCTGACTGCCGCCGACGTCGCCTACACGATCCGCCGCTTCTACGACCCGGCGGTGATCACCGAGCACCTGTACCTGTTCGAGAACGAGAAGATCCTCGGCCTGAGCGAGCTGCGCCGGCGCGCGCTCGACGCGAAGAGCGGCTTCGACTACGACGCCCCGGCCGAGGGCCTGCGCGTGCTCGACCGCTGGCGGCTGCAGATCACGCTGGCCGCGCCGTCGCCGCGCTTCGTGCAGACCTTCGCCTACGGGCTCACCGGCACCGTCGCGCGCGAGGTGGTCGAGCGTTACGGCCGCGACATCATGGCGCACCCGGTCGGCACCGGGCCCTTCCGGCTGGTGCAGTGGCGGCGCGGCTCGAAGATCGTGCTCGAGCGCAACCCGCGCTTTCGCGAGCAGCGCTTCGCGGCCGAGCCGCCGGCCGACGATCCGGCCGCGCAGGCGCTGGCCGCAGCCCTGCAGGGGCGGCGGCTGCCGCTGCTCGACCGGGTCGAGGTCACGGTGGTCGGCGAGGCGCAGCCGCGCTGGCTCGCCTTCCTCGGCGACGAGATCGACGTGCTCGCGCTGCCCGCCCAGTTCGCGCCGCTGGCGGTGCCGAACGGCCGGCTCGCGCCCTTCCTCGCGCGCCGTGGCGTGCAGGCGCGGCGCACCCTGTCGGCGTCGGTCGCGCACCTGTACTTCAACCTCGACGACCCGGTGGTCGGCGGCTACACGCCCGAGAAGGTGGCCCTGCGCCGCGCGATCGCGCTGGCGCTGGACAACGCGGCCGAAGTCCGGCTGCTGCAGCACGGCCAGGGCGTGCCGGCGCAGACGCTGATCCCGCCGCACTGCGTCGGCTACGACCCGGGCCTGAAGACCGAGATCAGCGACGCGAACCTCGCCCGGGCGCAGGCGCTGCTCGACCTCTACGGCTGGCGCGTGCCGCCAGGGGGGACACGACGCCGGCGGCCGGACGGCGCGCCGCTGGTGCTGCGGATCGCGGCGACGCAGGACCAGCGCGCGCGCCAGACCAGCGAGCTGTGGGCCAAGCGGCTGGCCGCGGCCGGGATCGCGACGGCCTTCGAGATCGCGAACTTCGGCGAGCTGATCAAGCGCTCGCTGGCCGGCCAGCTGATGATGTGGGGCTTCATCTGGAGCGCCGGCGCACCCGACGGCGACTTCTTCCTCGGCATGGGTTACGGCCCGAACGCCGGCCAGTCGAACGACGCGCGCTTCCGCCTGCCGGCCTTCGACCGCCTGTACGAGCGCCAGCACGTGCTGCCCGACGGACCGGAACGGCTGGCGGTGATGCGTGCCGCAACGAAGCTGCTGCTGGCCTACGTGCCGTACATCCCGCGCTACCACGCCATCACCACCGACCTGACGCAGCCGCGGATTCGCGGATACTGGCGCCACCCGTTCACGAACGACTGGTGGCGCTACACGGAGGTGATCGAGCCATGACGACCCCCGAGCCGCACATCCGCCGCTACGAACGTTTCCTGGGCGAGACGCGCGGCCTGCGCTTCGACGGCTACGACGCGATGTGGCGCTGGTCGGTCGACGAGCTGGAAGCGTTCTGGGGCTCGATCTGGGACTACTTCGGCCTGCGCTCGCCGACGCCGCACGAATGCGTGCTGCGCGAGCGCCGCATGCCCGGCGCCCAGTGGTTCCCGGGCGCGCAGGTCAACTACGCGCAGCACCTCTTCACCCACGCCGACGCCAGCCACGCGGCCGGCCACCCGGCGATCGTCTTCGCCGACGAGGCGATGCTGGCGCGCGGCGAGCTGCAGCAGATCGCCTGGCCCGAACTGCGGCGCCAGGTGGCGGCCTGCGCCGCGGCGCTGCGCGGCATGGGCGTGCAGCGCGGCGACCGGGTCTGCGCGGTGCTGCCGAACGTGCCGCAGACGATCGTCGTCTTCCTCGCCTGCGCGAGCCTGGGCGCGATCTGGTCGGTGTGCTCGCCGGACATGGGCCCGGTGGCGGTGCTCGACCGCTTCCGCCAGATCGAGCCCAAGGTGCTGGTCGCCGGCGACGGCTACCGCTACGCCGGCCAGGCGCACGACCGGCGCGAGCTGCTGCGGCAACTGCTGGCCGAGCTGCCGAGCGTGCGGCACGCGGTGCTGTGGCGCCACCTGGGGCTCGAGGCCGACCTGTCCGGCCCGCAGCGCGAGGCGCACGACCTGGACGCGCTGCTCGCCGCCGACGCGGCGGTGGCGCCGGAGTGGCTGCCCTTCGACCATCCGCTGTGGGTGGTGTACTCCAGCGGCACCACCGGCCTGCCCAAGCCGATCGTGCACGGCCACGGCGGCGTGATGCTCGAGGCGCTGAAGATGGGCGCGCTGCACAACAACGTCGGGCCGTCGGTGATGAATGGCGACCGCTTCCACTGGTACAGCAGCACCGGCTGGATCATGTGGAACAGCCAGCTCGGCGCGCTGCTCGGCGGCACCACGGTCTGCATCTTCGACGGCAGCCCGGCCGGGCCGCACGGTGCGCCGGACTGGAGCACGCTCTGGCGCTTCGCCGGCCTCGCGCGCTGCAGCTTCTTCGGCGCCGGCGCGGCGTTCTACGCGTCGTGCCTGAAGGCCGGCGTCGAACCGCAGGCCGTGGCCGACCTGTCGGCGCTGCGCGCGGTGGGCTCTACCGGCTCGCCGCTGTCGGTCGAGGGCTACCGCTGGATCTGGGACAAGCTGCCGAAGGTGGACGGCGAGAAGATCTGGCTCGCGCCGATCAGCGGCGGCACCGATTTCGCCGGTGCCTTCGTCGGCGGGCTGCCGACGCTGCCGGTGGTCGAAGGCGAGATGCAGTGCCGCTGCCTCGGCGCCAGCGTCGAGGCCTGGTCCGAGCCCGATGCGAACGGCGTCGGCAGGGCGCTGATCGACGAGGTCGGCGAGCTGGTCTGCACGAAGCCGATGCCGTCGATGCCGCTTTACTTCTGGGGCGATGCACAAGGGCGTCGTTACCACGACAGCTACTTCGACATGTACCCCGGCGTCTGGCGCCACGGCGACTGGATCCGGATCACGCCGCGCGGCGGCGCGATCATCTACGGCCGCAGCGACGCGACGATCAACCGCCACGGCATCCGCATGGGCACGGCCGAGCTGTACCGCGCGGTCGAGGCGCTGCCCGAGGTGCTGGACAGCCTGGTGGTGGACCTGGAGTACCTGGGCCGCGACAGCTGGATGCCGCTGTTCGTCGTGCTGCGCGACGGCGTCACGCTGGACGAGGCGCTGACGAAACGCATCAAGCAGGTCATCCGCGAGGCGCTGTCGGCGCGCCACGTGCCGAACGACGTGTTCCAGGTGAGCGGCATCCCGCGCACGCTGTCGGGCAAGAAGATGGAGCTGCCGGTGAAGAAGCTGCTGCTCGGCGCCGCGCCCGACGCAGTGCTCAAGCGCGACGCGATGGCCAACGCCGACTGCGTGGACTGGTACGTGTCGCTAGCGCGGTCGCGATCCCGGAGTTGACAGAATCCGGGCTGGCACCCGCGAACCGCCGTCCCATGCCCCCGCCGCCCGAACAGCAAGCCCGCGCGCGCATCGATGCGCTGCTGCAGGCCGCGGGCTGGGCACTGCAGGACATGGCCGCCTTCAACCGCAACGCCGCCGAGGGCGTGGCGGTGCGCGAGTTCCAGCTGCCCGGCGGCCCTTGTGACTACCTGCTGTTCGTCGGCGGCAGGGCCTGCGGCGTGATCGAGGCCAAGAAGGCCGGCGTCACGCTCAGCGGCGTGGCCGAACAGGCCGCGCGCTACATGCACGCGCTGCCGCCGCACCTGGCGCGCTGGGCCGATACGCTGGTGTTCGACTACGAGAGCACCGGTGACGAAACCTACTTCCGCGACACGCGCGACCCCAAGCCCCGCTCGCGCCGCGTGTTCGCCTTCCACCAGCCGGCCACGCTGCATGCCTGGCTGAACGAGCCCGACACGCTGCGCCAGCGCCTGCGCCGGCTGCCGCCGCTCGACACCACCGGCCTGCGCGACTGCCAGGTCGATGCCATCACCGGCCTCGAAGCCTCGCTGGCCGACGACCGCCCGCGCTCGCTGATCCAGATGGCCACCGGCGCCGGCAAGACCTTCACCGCCTGCAACTTCAGCTGGCGGCTGCTCAAGCACGCCAAGGCGCGGCGCATCCTGTTCCTGGTGGACCGCAACAACCTGGGCGACCAGACGCTGAAGGAGTACCAGAACTTCCGCCCGCCCGGCGCCGCGCACCACTTCGACAAGACCTACATCGTGCAGCACCTGCACGGCAACGCCATCGATGGCGATGCCAAGGTGGTGATCACCACCATCCAGCGCCTGTACGCGATGCTGCGCGGCGAAGAGCTGGACGAAGCGGCCGAAGAGGCCAGCGCCTTCGAGACCTGGAGTCATGCCAACGGGGGCAGCGACGACGGCGAACTGCGCCCCGTGGCCTACAACCCGGCCATCCCCATCGAGCACTTCGACCTCATCGTTACCGACGAGTGCCACCGCAGCATCTACGGCCTGTGGCGGCAGGTGCTGGAGTACTTCGACGCCCACCTCATCGGCCTGACGGCCACGCCCTCGGCGCACACGCTGGGCTTCTTCCAGCGCAACCTGGTGGCCGAGTACCCGTACGAGCAGAGCGTGGTCGACGGCGTGAACGTGGGCTTCGAGGTCTACCGCATCCGCACCCAGGTGGGCGAGCAGGGTGGCACCGTGGAGGCCGGCTACCACGTGCCGGTGCGCGACCGCCGCACGCGCGCATTGCGCTACCGGCAGCTCGACGCCGACCTGCCCTTTGCCAAGACCGAGCTCGACCGCAGCGTGACGGTGCCGGATCAGATCCGCCTGGTGCTCAGCACCTACAAGGCCAAGCTGTTCACCGAACTCTTCCCCGGCCGCAGCGGCCAGTGGGTGCCGAAGACTCTCATCTTCGCCAAGGACGACCACCACGCGGAGGAGATCGTCAAGGCCTGCTGGGAGGTCTTCGGCCAGGGCAACGACTTCGCCAAGAAGATCACCTACCAGACGAGCGAGAAGCCGAAAGAACTGATCAAGGCCTTCCGCGTGGACGCTAACCCGCGCATCGCCGTGACGGTGGACATGATCGCCACCGGCACCGACATCAAGCCCGTGGAGTGCCTGATCTTCCTGCGCGACGTGAAGAGCGCCAGCTACTTCGAGCAGATGAAGGGCCGCGGCGTGCGCACGGTGGCCGACGCCACGTTGCAGCAGGTGACGCCGGACGCGCAGACCAAGACGCGCTTCGTGCTGATCGACGCCGTGGGGGTGACCGAAGGCGGCGAGAAGAACCTCAGCCAGCCGCTGGAGCGCAAGCGCACCGTGCCCTTCGACAAGCTGATGGCGCAGGTGGCGCAGGGCCGGCGCGACGAGAACGCGATTTCGTCGCTGGCCGCGCGCCTGGCGGCGCTGGACCGGCAGCTGGACACCGAAGACCGGCAGCGCATCGAGGCGGCCTCCGGCGGCCGCAGCCTCAAGGCGCTGGCGCGGCAGCTGCTGGACGCCATCACGCCCGAGGTGGTGGACGCGGCCCTCGTTCGGCGCCACGGCAGCGCCGAAGCGGCGAGTGCCGAGCAGGTGCAGGCCGTGGAAGCCGAGCTGCGCGACGCCGCCTGCGCACCGCTGGACCGGGCCGAGCTGCGCCAGGTGATCAAGGCCGTGAAGGACAAGGCCGACATCGTGATCGCCGAAGGCACGCCCGACCTGCTGCTGGTCGCGGGCTACGACATGGCGCAGGCCGAGAAGCGCACGACGAGCTTCCGCGAGTTCATCGAGGCGTACAAGAACGAGCTGCTGGCGCTGCAGATCCTGTACAGCCAGCCCTACCCGAAGCGGCGGCTCACCTACGCCAGCCTGCGCGAGCTGGCTACCAAACTCGCCGACCCGCCGCAGCACCTGACGGCGGCCGACGTGTGGCAGGCCTACAAGCGGCTGAATGCGGCGCTGGTGCGCGGCGCGCCCAGCGACAAGCTGCTCACCGACCTGATCAGCCTGGTGCGCTTTGCCACCGGCCAGATGGAGCTGCTGGAGCCGCACACGGCGCGGGTGGAGCAGCGCTTCAACCTGTGGATCGGCCGGCAGATCAAGGCGGGGCAGGTGTTCAGCGACGAGCAGATGGCGTGGCTCAAGGCCATCAAGGACTACCTGGCCGCGAACGTCGAGATCGCGCCGGCCGACCTGATGCGCGATGAACCCTTTGCCGGTTGGGGCGGGGTGGTCGCGGCGCGGAAGGTGTTCGGGAATGGGTTGAACGGGATGTTGGGTGAGTTGACCGAGGTGTTGGTGGCATGAGGCCAACGCTGCCCGACGGCTGGCAATGGGTGCCGCTCTCGCTGCTGGTCTCGAAGATCGAAGCCGGCAAGAGCTTCAAATGCGACGAGCGTCCGCCGAGTGATGACGAGCCGGGCATCGTCAAGGTCAGCGCGGTCACCTGGGGCACATACGACGAGCAAGAGTCGAAGACCATCACGGATGCGGAGCGCGTCAACGACGCTTACCTCATCAGGCCAGGCGACTTCCTGTTCAGTCGCGCCAACACGTTGCAGCTTGTCGGCGCGTGCGTGCTGGTATCGGCCACGCGCAAGCGTCTGCTGTTGAGCGACAAGATCCTCCGGTTCGTGATGCCCGATGCGCTCAAGCCTTGGTTGCTGTGGTTTCTTCGCTCGGCTGAAGGGCGGCGGCAGATCGAGAGCCTGTCCACGGGCAATCAGGAGTCCATGCGCAACATCGGCCAAGAGCGCATCGGCCGGATCGAAGTGCCACTGCCCGCTGAGGGCACGATGCAACGCATCGTCTCCCGCATCGAAGAACTCTTCAGCGAGATCGACGAAGGCGAGCGCGCGCTGGAGCGCGTGGGCCGGCTGGTGGAGCGCTACCGCCAGTCCGTCCTCAAGGCCGCGGTCACGGGGGAGTTGACGCGCGAGTGGCGTGAAGCCCGGCAACAGGATGGCTCTGCAGCGGCCGATGGTTTGCCGCCCAGATGGACGCAAGCCACGCTGGGCAGCCTGAGCACGAAGGTCACCAGCGGCTCGCGCGACTGGAAGAGCTTCTACGGTCGCGGCGACGGCGTCTTCATCATGGCGCAGAACGTGCGGCCTGGAAGGCTCGACTTCACCGAAGTCCAGGTCATCGACCCGCCGTTGGGCAGCAAGGATGCCGAGCGCAGCCAAGTGGCTGAGGGAGACTTGCTGGTCACGATCGTTGGCGCGAACACGGGCGATGTTTGCAGAGTCGATCGACCGCTGCCGAAGCACTTCGTCTGCCAAAGCGTCGCGCTCATCAGGCTCGCCGACCCGCGCATTGCTCCTTTCGTCGAACTGTTTCTGATGGCCGATGAAGGCGGGCAAGCCCAGTTCGCCGAGACCATCTACGGCGCGGGCAGACCGCATCTGAGCTTCGACCAAATCAAGTCCGTCTCGGTACCGCTGCCGCCCTCTGAGGAGCAAGTTGCCATCCTCGATGCCGTCGGAAAGGCAGAGTCGGAGTTGAAGGCGACTCTGGCTGCGGTGGCCGCCTCTCGGAACCAGGCCACTGCCCTCCGCCAATCCATCCTCAAAGCCGCCTTCTCCGGCCAGCTCGTTCCCCAGGGCCCCCGCGACGAACCCGCCTCGGCCCTGCTCGCCCGCCTGGCCGCCCAGCCGGCTGACGCACCGGCCACCCCGCGCCGCCGTGGCCGTCCGGCGGGCCGGCGCTTATCACAGCCCAATCCGGGAGTGGCCGATTAATGCTTTTAAATCAAGCACTTGGCATCACATCCGCGGCGGCGTGCACCGCGCCGAGTGCGTGGCCGGGCTACGCGGCCGCGGCATCACATCCGAATCCGGCGCCGGCCGGAAAATCCTGTCGTATCAAGCACTTGGCATCACATGGCCACAAGGCGCTGGGTTGAGCACGCGGAGCAGGCGCTGCGCGAGAGCCTGGGCCCGGTGCCGGCCGAGCTGAACGAGCTCGACTGGAAGGCGGGCCTGTCGCCCCAGAGTGAGCGGCTCGTCGAGCACCTGATCGCCATGGCCAACCTGCGCAACGGCGGCACGCTGGCGGTGGGCATAGCCAACGACGGCCGTGCCACAGGCGTGGATGCCGCCACCGTGGCCGCCACCGTCAACCAGCTCGCCAACCTCGGCCGCGACGCCGTGGAGCCGCCGCTGACCATCGACCACGCGGTGATCGAGCTCGACGGCACGCCGGTGCTGCTGGTGCACGTGCCCGAGCAGCCCGTGAAGCCGGCGCACCGGCGCGGCCGGCCGCTGAACGAGACCTGGGTGCGTTCGGGCGGCACCACGCGCCGGGCGTCGCACCACGAGGTGGGCGCGCTGATGCTCGACAGCCAGGCACCACGCTGGGAGCAGCAACGCGCCAGTGGCTTGCTGAGCCTGGACGAGGTGCAAGGCCTGCTGGACCTGAGCGCCGTGGCCGGCCTGCTGCAGCGGCCTTTGCCCGCAGAGCCCGAACACGTGACGCGCTGGCTCACCGACGAAGGGCTGGCCGTGGCCGACGGGCGCGGCTGGTACGTCACGAACTTCGGTGCCATCGCCGCGGCGCGGCGACTGGACGACTTTCCCACGCTGGCGCGCAAGCGGCTGCGGGTGGTGCGCTACCGGGGCACGAACAAGGTGGACACCATCGAGGAGGTGCCGGGCCAGCGCGGCTATGCCGTGGGCTTCGAGGGGCTCATCGGGCACCTGAGGCGCGTGCTGCCGCACTCGGAGGTCATCCAGCAGGCGCTGCGCGTGGAGACCTCGGTGTTCCCGGAGATCGCACTGCGCGAGTTGATCGCCAATGCGCTGATCCACCAGGACTTCAGTCTCACGGGCAGCGGGCCGATGATCGAGCTGTTCGACGACCGCATCGAGTTCAGCAACCCGGGCGCGCTGCTGCCGGGCAAGTGGCCCGACCGGCTGATCGGCACCACGCCGGAGTCGCGCAACGAGCAGCTGGCGTCGTCGTTCCGGCGTTTTCGCATCTGTGAGGAACGCGGCACGGGCTTCCAGAAGGTGGTGCAGGCCATCGAGCTGTACGGGCTGCCGCCGCTGCAGCTGCGGGCGGACGAGAGCGCCTTCCGCGTGACGCTGTGGGCGCCCCGTCGGTTTCCGGACATGGACATCGCCGAGCGCATCGAGGCCTGTTACCAGCACGCGGTGCTGCAGTAGGTGTCCAGCCGAACGCTCACCAACACGACCCTTCGCGAGCGCTTCAAGCTCAGCGAGAAGCAGCGCAACACCGTCACCAACCTGATTGCAGCCGCCGTGGAGGCCGGCCGCATTCGCCGCAAGGATGCGGGCAGTGGCAACAAGTTCGCCGAGTACCTGCCGTACTGGGCCTGACCACAAACACTCATGAGCACCGACCACACCGCCCTCGTCGCCAAGGTCTGGAACTACGCCCACGTGCTGCGCGACCAGGGCATCGGCTATGGCGACTACGTCGAGCAGATCACCTTCCTGCTGTTCCTGAAGATGGACCAGGAGCGCACGGCGCTGCTGGGCGAGCCCAGCGGCATCCCCGAACCCTGGCGCTGGGAACGGCTTGCCGCCCTGGCCGGCGACGACCTGGAAATCCAGTACCGCCACACGCTGGAGAACTTGGCGCGCGAGCGCGGCCTCATCGGCACCATCTTCCGCGGCGCGCAGAACAAGCTCACCGACCCGGCCAAGCTGAAGCGCGTGGTCTCGCTGATCGACGCCGAAACCTGGATCGGCATCGGCGTGGACGTCAAGGGCGCCATCTACGAGGGCCTGCTGGAGCGCAACGCGGCCGAGGTGAAGAGCGGCGCCGGCCAGTACTTCACGCCGCGGCCGCTGATCCAGGCGATGGTGACGGTGCTGGCGCCGCGCATCGGCGAGACCGTGCACGACCCGGCCTGCGGCACCGGCGGCTTCCTGCTCTCGGCCTACGAGTACATGAAGGACCACGGCGGCGCCGCCGCGCGCGACCGCAGCGCGCAGCGGCGCCTGCGCGAGGCCACCTTCAGCGGCGTGGACATCGTCGACGAGGTGTTGCGGCTGGCGGCGATGAACCTGTACCTGCACGGGATCGGCGCCGAAGGCAGCGGCGCTAGCCCCATCCGTGCCGGCGACGCGCTGGCCGTGGAGCCGGGCGAGAACTTCGACGTGATCCTCACCAACCCGCCCTTCGGCAAGAAGAGCAGCTACCGCGTGGTGGGCGAGGACGGCGAGATGGACACCGAGCGCGAGGACTACGAGCGCAGCGACTTCAAGTTCACCACCGGCAACAAGCAGCTGAACTTCATGCAGCACATCATGACGGTGATGGCGGCCAGCGGCCGCGCCGGCGTGGTGCTGCCCGACAACGTGCTGTTCGAGGCGGGCAGCGCGGGTGAAGGCATCCGCCGCCGGCTGCTGGAGCAGTTCGACTTCCACACGCTGCTGCGCCTGCCCACCGGCATCTTCTACAAGCCGGGGGTCAAGGCAAACGTGCTGTTCTTCGACAAGCGACCGCCGCGCGCCGACGGCAAGCCCAACACGCAGGCGCTGTGGATCTACGACCTGCGCACCAACGGCCGCTTCACGCTGAAGAAGAACCCGCTGGCCACCGCCGACCTGCAGGACTTCGTGGCCTGCTACCGCGTGGGCGCGCGCCAACAGCGGCAGGAGACCGAGCGCTTCAAGCGATTTGCGGTTGATGAGCTGCTGGCCCGTGACAAGCTCAACCTCGACATTTTCTGGCTCAAGGACGACAGCCTGGACGACGTGGACAGCCTGCCCGCGCCCGACGTGATCGCGGCCGAGATCGTGGAGAACCTCCAGGCCGCGCTGGAGGCGTTCCAGACCGTCGCCGACGAACTGGCGGTCGAGCGCTGAGTCGCGCTTGCTCCCGCCGGCCGCTCAGCCGGCCGCGAACTGCACGATCTGCCCGGCCGGCCGCGCGCCGGCGATGCGCGCGACTTCGCGGCCGCGGTCGAGCCTGACCAGGGTCGGGATGCTGCGGATGCCGAAGCGCGACGCGGTCTGCGGGTTGTCGTCGCTATTCACCTTGACCAGCAGCGCGCGGCCTTTCAGCGCGCCCGCGGCCTGCGCGAACTGCGGCGCCATCTGCCGGCACGGGCCGCACCACGGCGCCCAGAAGTCGACCACCACCGGCAGTTCGCTGCCCGCGACCACCTGCTCGAAGTTGCCGTCGGTCAGCTCCACCGGCTCGCCGCTGAGCAGCGGCTCGCCGCAGCGGCCGCAGACCGGGTCGTCGGCCAGCCGGGCGCGCGGAATGCGGTTGGTCGCGCCGCAGGCGGCGCAGCGGAGGTGGGCAACTTCGGCGATGGCGTTCATCACACCGACATGGGGCCGCGGTCCGGCGTTTCAACGGGGCCCCTGGAGGTCGCCGTCCGTCCGAAGCACGATCCCCAGAATGGATCGGAACACGATGGCCGACCTCTGCGACCCGCTGGCGATGCCGCCGGCGCTGCTGAAGGCCCACCAGAAGCTGGACGCCGCGGTCGATGCCGCCTACGGCAAGAGACCGGGCGCGTTCAAGTCCGACGCCGAACGCGTGGCCTTCCTCTTCGGGCGTTACCGGGCCCTGACCTCGCTGCTTCCGGCTCCGGCCGCGAAGAGGGCCCGCACCGTCAAGCGCGGCCCAGCCTGAGGCGCGAGACGCTGCCGTCGATGTGCAGCGAGTAGAACGCGGGTGCCGGATCCTTGCCTGCCAGGCGCAGCATCTGCGGGTAAGCCGAGACCAGGATCTGCGCGGTCTGCGCGGCCTTCAGCCCACCCTGCGTGAAGACGAACAGGTGCAGGCCGGCGCGCACCGCTGCGGCCTGCTCGTTGACCTTGTAGCGGATGCGCTGGTCGCGCGTCACCACCAACCAGCCCTTGCCCGCCACACCTTCGAGCCAGACCTCGTCGTCACACGCGGCGGGAAAGAGGGGCGAGTGCGGGACGAAGGGAATCGCCGCCTCCTGCAGCGCCTGCCCCAACACCCCGCTCCACGCGCAACGATCGATGAAGAGCGTGCGGCGCTCAGGCAGCGGCACGTCGCTGCGGCTCCAGCTCGAAGCGGATCGCGTCCCAGATGTCCGCCTCGTCCACACCGTAGTCGGCTGCCATTTCCGCCGGGGCGTCGCGAGCGATGAACCGGTCGGCAATGACCTCGGTCGTGACTCCAGCCCGTGCCAGTGCCGGGCGACCGAAGGCGAGGCGCGGATCGATCACCACGGCCCCGGAGGCCGCCTCGCGGTCTCCCGCAGCGGGAGCGACAACGGGGAACAGGCGTACCGGCGTGCCGCGATCGTCGCGTTCGATACGCTGCAGCGCCCGCTCGAAATCGCCGTCCATCGCATGCTGCCCTTGCCGGCTGGCGTTTAGCAGCCGGCCTGCTTCGGTGAAGAACAGGTCGAGCCCGTTGGTCAGAAACTGGCGTGCGATCAACGGGCGCTGCGTGCGCAGCTCGCGGCTCACGAAGTCGAGGCTGTCGCGAACCACCGGCATCGGTATGCGGTGCTTGCGCCGCAGCGCCGACAGCACGTACAGCTCGCACAGGTTGTTGAATGACAGCAGCCGACGCCTGGAATCGGCGGCCTCGATCAACTTGACGAAACGCTTGGGGCGGCCGTCGCGGTAGCGGTAGTTCTGACCAAAGGCCCATGCCTTCACAGTGCCGGCGGGCAGCGCGAGGATGTGCGCGACCTCGCTGGCGCGGTAGGCGGGTTCGTCGCGTACGGCGGCGGTGCGGTCGGTGATGTCCACGGGCGCTCGACAAGAGGCAGTGCGCGCGAAGTGTATGCCTGACCGCTCGGGCTCGACAGAGCGAAATTCCGTTGGCGATCAACGAGAATTGCCGGCATGGATCCGACGTGGACGATGAACATGGCGCTCACCGAGCGCGTGCGCGCCTGTGCGGCCGAGCGCTCGGCTCCCGGCATCAGCACGTACGTGCACGATCTGGTTGGCAGGGATCAGGCCGAGCAGCGCTCGCTGCGTCTGCGGGCGATGGTCAACGATGGCAGGAAGCGCTGCTGCTCGATGCAGGAGTGCCGCCCTTGATGCGGTCGTAGAACCTACTGCCTCCTCCCGGACCTGCCGTTGAATTCGGCTCCCCCCGCCCTGCCGGGTACGCCGTCCCGCCTGGCCGCCGCCCACCGCCTGCTGGTGGTGGTCGTGCTCGGTTTCGCCTCCGGCCTGCCGCTCGCGCTCACCGGCCAGGCGATGCAGGCCTGGCTCACGGTCGAAGGGCTCGACGTCGCGACCATCGGTTTCCTCGGCCTGGTCGGCCTGCCCTACACCTTCAAGTTCCTGTGGGCGCCGTTGATGGACCGCTTCGACCTGCCGTGGCTCGGCCGGCGGCGGGGCTGGCTGGTGCTGACGCAACTCGCGCTCGCGCTCACGCTGTGGCTGCTGAGCGGCACCTCGCCGTCGGCGTCGCTGCGCGCGTTCGCACTGCTGGCGGTGGCGGTGGCGTTCGTGTCTGCGTCGCAGGACGTGGTCATCGACGCGTACCGCACCGACCTGCTGCCGGCGCGCGAGCGTGGCCTGGGCTCGTCGCTGAACGTGATGGGCTACCGGCTGGCGATGATCGTCTCCGGCGGCCTGGCGCTGATCTGGACCGACCCGGCGCAGGGCGGCGGCTTCAGCTGGCCGCAGGTGTACCGGCTGATGGCCGCGCTGATGGCCGGCGCGGCGGTGCTGTCGGCGCTGCTGCTGCCGAAGGTGCCGATGCCGCCCGTGCCGGCCACCGTCGCGCGCAACGACCTCATCGGCTTCGCCGCGGTGCTGGCCGCGGTGGCGGCGGGCTACCTGCTGGCCGAGCGCTTCGCGCCGCCGCT
>JAFLDG010000073.1 GCA_017302495.1 Burkholderiales bacterium | reverse complement strand
GGCGCCGGCCGGCCTTGCGCTGCGAGGGCCGGCCGCGGCAGGCCCTGGCCGTCGCCGGCGCCGTCGCGCGCCGGCAGCTTCCAGGTGCCGCCGACCGGCAGCACGATGAACGCGTCGTCGGCCACGCCCTGCGCCCGCCGCGCGGCGGCCAGCGCGCGCGGCGGCTCGTCGAGCGCCTCGTCGGTGAGCTCGAAGGTGCCCCAGTGCACGCCGAGCGAACGCTTCGCGCCGAGCTCGCGATGCACCTGCACCGCCTCGGCCGGGTTCAGGTGCTGCTCCTTCATGAACCAGCGCGGCTCGTAGGCGCCGATCGCGATCAACGCCAGGTCGAAGCCGCCGCCGCGGCCGGCCGCCTGCAGCGGCGCGAAGCGCTCGCGCGTGTCGGCGAAGTCCTTCGACCAGCCGGCGTCGCCGGTGAAGTACAGGTGCAGGTCGGGCGCGAACACCGCGTAGCCGCCCCACAGCGTGCGCATGCGGTCGGTCAGCGAGCGCCCGGACCAGTGCTGTACCGGCGTCAGCACGACCTCGACCGCACCGATCCGATGGGCCTGCCACCAGTCGAGTTCGACCACGTGCTCGATGCCGGCGTCGCGCATCCAGGCCGCGACGCCGAGCGGCACGACGAACAGCGGCGGCCCGCCGGGCTGGCGGTTCAGCGCCTGCACGCTGCCGAGGTCCAGGTGGTCGTAGTGGTTGTGCGAGATCAGCACCAGGTCGATGCGCGGCAGCTGCTCGAGCGCGAGGCCCGGCGGCAACGCGCGCTTCGGCCCGGCGAAGCTCAGCGGCGACGCGCGCTCGGTGAAGTGCGGATCGGTCAGCAGGTTCAGGCCGCCCATCTGCATCAGCACCGTCGCGTGGCCGATCCAGGTGGCGGTCGGCCGCATCGCCATGCCGGCGCGGGCGTTCGCGTGCAGGAAGGCGAGGTCCGGCTCGACCCTCGGCGTCGGTGCCTGCGGCGGCGGCGGCAGGTCGGCGCGCGCGGCCTGCAGCTTCCAGTCGATCAGCTGATCGAGCCCGCGCGGGCGGAACTCGGTGTAGTTGTTCTGAAACCCGCCGTCGCGGTGATGCGGCGGCTTGTCGCTCGCGGCCGCGGCGCCGCCCACCAGCAGCGCGAGCAGCGCGCCGGCAACAGCGCGACTCGGGTGGCGCGACCGCATGGTGCGCCGGATCGTAGGGCAAGGCGGGGCCGCGCCGCGGGCCGCGGGGCTTCGGTCGCCCGTGCCCGGCAGGATGCGGGCGGCTTCGGGTCACCCCCTATAATCCCGCCGCTTTGCCGGACCGCGCCGCGAACCGACCCCGATGGCCGAGACCCGAATTCGCCCCGGGGGCTGGGACGACGACGAGGTTCCTGCAGAGATCCACCCCCTGAGTCGGGCCGAGGCCGAGGCCTTCCGGCGCAGGCATCCGCCGGTTTCCGTCTGGCGGGTGGTCGCGGCGCAGGTCGCGGTGGGGGCCGGGGTCGCCGCGGTCGCGTGGCTGGTCACGGGGGAACGGATGGTCTTCGTGTCGGCACTCTACGGCGCAGCCGTGGTGGCCGTGCCGGGCGCCCTGATGGCGCGCGGCGCGACCAGTGCCAACTCGAGGGCGTCGCCGATGGCAGGGGCTGTCAGCTTCATGTCGTGGGCGGTGGTGAAAATCGGGGTCTCGCTGCTGATGCTCGCATTGGCGCCGAGGGTCGTGCAGCCCCTGAGCTGGCCGGCGCTGCTGGTGGCGATGGTGCTGTGCATGAAGGTCTACTGGTTCGCGCTGCTGTGGCGCGGCCGGCGGCCGCAGAAGAACGAGCCTTAAAAGAACCGATCGAGGACGGGCGCAGCAGATGGCAGCCGGCAGTCACGCCCCCACCGCGGGCGAATACATCATCCACCACCTGCAGCACCTGCGCACCGCCGAGCAGAAGGCGGTCGCGGACTTCGGCGTGTTCAACGTCGACTCGATCTTCTGGGCGGTGCTGCTCGGCGTGCTCGGGGTCTGGCTGCTGTGGCGCGCGGCGCGCAAGGCGACCTCGGGCGTGCCGGGGCGCTTCCAGGCGGCGGTGGAGATCCTGGTCGAGATGGTCGACAACCAGGCCAAGGGCATCGTCCACAACGCGCAGAGCCGCAAGCTCGTCGCGCCGCTCGCGCTGACCGTGTTCATCTGGATCTTCATGATGAACGCGATGGACCTGCTGCCGGTCGACCTGATCCCGTACATCGTCGAGCACGGCGGCATCGCCGGCTATCAGCGCGTGGTGCCCACCGCCGACCTGTCGGTGACGATGGGGCTGTCGATCTCGGTGCTGCTGCTGTGCCTGTTCTACAACGTCAAGATCAAGGGCCTCGGCGGCTGGATCCACGAGCTGTTCACCGCGCCCTTCGGCGCGAAGTGGTTCCTGTACCCGGTGAACTTCCTGATGCAGATCATCGAGTTCATCGCGAAGACCGTCTCGCACGGCATGCGGCTGTTCGGCAACATGTACGCCGGCGAACTGATCTTCATGCTGATCGCGCTGATGGGCGGCGCCTGGACGCTGTCGGCCACCGGCATCGGCCTGGCGATCGGCCACGTCATCGCCGGCACCGTGTGGGCGATCTTCCACATCCTGATCATCACGCTGCAGGCCTTCATCTTCATGATGCTGACGCTGATCTACATCGGCCAGGCCCACGACGCGCACTGACGCGTCCCTTTCCCGCTTCACCCTTCCTCCAACCACAACCGTCCCCCACAGGAGCCTTTCATGGAAGTCATCAGCTTCGTCGCCCTGGCCGCCGGCCTGATCATCGGTCTCGGCGCCATCGGTGCCTGCATCGGCATCGGCATCATGGGCAGCAAGTACCTCGAGTCGGCCGCGCGCCAGCCCGAGCTGATGGGCGAGCTGCAGACCAAGATGTTCCTGCTCGCCGGCCTGATCGACGCGGCGTTCATCATCGGCACCGGCATCGCGCTGTGGTTCGCCACGGCCAACCCGTTCCTGGGCCAGATCGCCAACCTGCCGAAGTAAGCCCGCTTCGCGCCGGTTCGTGGGGCGGCGCCGCCGGCGCGCCCCTGAGCACCCCATGACGAGGTCACAGTCGTGAGCATCAACGCCACCCTGATCGTCCAGATGATCGTGTTCGCGATCCTGGTCTGGTTCACGATGCGTTTTGTCTGGCCGCCGATCACCGCGGCGCTGGACGAGCGTGCGAAGAAGATCGCCGACGGCCTGTCCGCCGCCGACAAGGCCAAGGCCGACCTGGCCGCCGCGGACAAGCGCGTCGAGCAGCAGCTCGCCGCCGCGCGCGACGACGCCGCCCGGCGTCTGGCCGACGCCGAGCGGCTGGCGCAGTCGATCGTCGACGAGGCCAAGGGCCGCGCCGGCGAGGAGGGCGCGAAGATCATCGCCGCCGCCAAGGCCGAGGCCGAGCAGGAAGCCACGAAGGCGCGCGAGGCGCTGCGCGAGCAGGTCGCCGGGCTGGCCGTCAAGGGCGCCGAGGCGATCCTGAAGCGCGAAGTGAATCCGCAGGTGCACGCCGAGCTGCTGTCGCGCTTGAAGACGGAACTCTGACATGGCCGAGCTCGCCACCATCGCCCGGCCTTACGCCGAAGCGCTGTACGAAGTCGCGCCCGGCGGTGATGTCGGTGCGCAGCTGGCGGCGCTGGCCGGCGTGGCGGCCGACGCCGAGTTGCGCCAGTTCGCCGACAGCCCGAAGGTCGGGACCGAACTCGTGTTCAACGTGGTCAGCGACGTGCTCGGCCGCCAGGGCGTCGTGCTCGCGCCGGCGCTGCAGAACCTGCTGCGCACCGTGCTCGACAACGGCCGGCTGGCCGCGCTGCCCGGGATCGCCGCGCAGTACCACGCGCTCGCCAACGCCGGCAGCGGCGTCGCCGACGTGCGCATCGAGAGCGCCTTCCCGCTCGACGACGCGCAGCTGGCCGAGGTGCTGGACGTGCTGCAGCGCCGCTTCGGCCGCAAGCTCGAGCCGCAGATCGCGGTCCGCCCCGAGCTGATCGGCGGCATCCGCGCGGTGGTCGGCGACGAGGTGCTCGACACCTCGGTCAAGGCTCGCCTGGAACAAATGAAGGTCGCGTTGACCGCCTAGGTCGCCTGCGGCGACCCCGCGCGCGAACATTGGAGAACCCCATGCAACTGAATCCCGCTGAAATCTCCGAGCTGATCAAGAGCCGCATCGAAGGGCTGCAGGTCTCGGCCGACATCAAGAACCAGGGCACGGTGGTGTCGGTGACCGACGGCATCTGCCGCATCCACGGCCTGTCCGACGCGATGCAGGGCGAGATGCTCGAGTTCCCGCCGACGGCCGACGGTCAGCCGACCTTCGGCCTGGCGCTGAACCTCGAGCGCGACTCGGTCGGCGCGGTGATCCTGGGCGAGTACGAGCACATCTCCGAGGGCGACACCGTCAAGTGCACGGGCCGCATCCTGGAAGTGCCGGTCGGCCCCGAGCTGATCGGCCGCGTCGTCAACGCGCTCGGCCAGCCGATCGACGGCAAGGGCCCGATCAACGCGAAGATGACCGACGTCATCGAGAAGGTGGCGCCGGGCGTGATCGCGCGCCAGAGCGTCGGCCAGCCGGTGCAGACCGGCCTGAAGTCGATCGACTCGATGGTGCCGATCGGCCGCGGCCAGCGCGAGCTGATCATCGGCGACCGCCAGACCGGCAAGACCGCGGTCGCGATCGACACGATCATCAACCAGAAGGGTCAGAACATGACCTGCGTCTACGTCGCGATCGGGCAGAAGGCCAGCTCGATCAAGAACGTGGTGCGCGCGCTCGAGCAGCACGGCGCGATGGACTACACCATCGTCGTCGCGGCCAGTGCGTCGGAATCGGCGGCGATGCAGTACGTGTCGGCCTACTCCGGCTGCACGATGGGCGAGTACTTCCGCGACCGCGGCCAGGACGCGCTGATCATCTACGACGACCTGTCGAAGCAGGCCGTGGCCTACCGCCAGGTGTCGCTGCTGCTGCGCCGGCCGCCGGGCCGCGAGGCCTTCCCCGGCGACGTGTTCTATCTGCACAGCCGCCTGCTCGAGCGCGCCGCGCGCGTCAACGCCGAGTACGTCGAGAAGTTCACCAACGGCGCCGTGAAGGGCCAGACCGGCTCGCTGACCGCGCTGCCGATCATCGAGACCCAGGCCGGCGACGTCTCGGCCTTCGTGCCGACGAACGTGATCTCGATCACCGACGGCCAGATCTTCCTGGAAACCAACCTCTTCAACGCCGGCATCCGGCCCGCGATCAACGCCGGCATCTCGGTGTCGCGCGTCGGCTCCGCCGCGCAGACCAAGCTGATCAAGGGCCTGTCGGGCGGCATCCGGACCGACCTCGCGCAGTACCGCGAGCTGGCGGCCTTCGCGCAGTTCGCGAGCGATCTGGACGAAGCCACCCGCAAGCAGCTGGACCGCGGCGCGCGCGTGACCGAACTGCTGAAGCAGGCACAGTACAGCCCGCTGCCGATCAGCCTGATGGCGGCGACGCTGTTCGCGGTGAACAAGGGCTTCGTCGACGGCGTCGACGTGAAGAAGGCGCTGGCCTTCGAGCAGGGCCTGCACCAGCACCTGAAGTCCAGCCACGCGGCGTTGTTGCAGAAGCTCGAGGACAGCAAGCAGCTCGACAAGGATTCGGAAGCCGAGCTGACCGCCGCGATCGAGGCCTTCAAGAAGTCCTTCGCCTGACGTCTGCTGCGAAGACACAGGAGCCGACGCATGGCAGCAGGCAAGGAAATCCGCGGCAAGATCAACTCGGTGCAGAACACCAAGAAGATCACCAAGGCGATGGAGATGGTCGCCGCCAGCAAGATGCGCAAGGCGCAGGACCGCATGCGCTCGGCGCGGCCTTACGCGAGCAAGATCCGCAGCCTGGCGGCGAATCTGTCCGAGGCCACGCCCGAGTACAAGCATCCGTTCCTGCTCGCGCACGACGACGCGAAGACCGCCGGCTTCATCGTCGTCACCACCGACAAGGGGCTGTGCGGCGGGCTGAACACGAACCTGCTGCGCGCGGTGACCGCCAAGCTCAAGGAGCTGGAGGCGGAGGGCGTCAAGGCCGAGTGCGTGGCGATCGGCGGCAAGGGCTACGGGTTCCTGAGCCGCATCGGCGCGAAGGTGATCGCGCACGTCACCCATCTCGGCGACCAGCCGCACCTGGACCGGCTGGTCGGCCCGCTGAAGCTGCTCGGCGACGCCTACCGCGAGGGCCGGCTGAACGCGGTGTACCTGTGCTACACGCGCTTCATCAACACGATGCGGCAGGAGCCGGTGGTGCAGCAGCTGCTGCCGCTGTCGAAGGCGGCGCTGATGCCCGACGCCGAAGAGGACTCGCGCACGCACGGCTGGGACTACCTGTACGAGCCCGATGCGCCGACGGTGATCGACCAGCTGATGCTGCGCTACATCGAGATGCTGATCTACCAGGCGCTGGTCGAGAACATGGCCTCCGAGCAGTCGGCGCGCATGGTCGCGATGAAGGCCGCCACCGACAACGCCGGCAACCTGATCAACGAGTTGCGCCTCGTCTACAACAAGACGCGCCAGGCGGCGATCACGAAGGAACTCTCCGAGATCGTCGGCGGCGCAGCCGCGATCGCGGGCTGAGGCCGCCGCAGACGACATCCAGCCAGAAGGACCCATTCCATGTCCACCCCCCAAACCCAGGGCAAGATCGTGCAGTGCATCGGCGCCGTCGTCGACGTCGAGTTCCCGCGCAACGCGATGCCCCGCGTCTACGACGCGCTCAAGCTCGAAGGTTCGCCGCTGACGCTCGAGGTGCAGCAGCAGCTCGGTGACGGCGTCGTGCGCACGATCGCGCTCGGCTCGTCCGAAGGCCTGAAGCGCGGCCTGATGGTCACCAACACCGGCGCGGCGATCACCGTGCCGGTCGGCAAGGCCACGCTCGGCCGGATCATGGACGTGCTCGGCAACCCGATCGACGAGCGCGGCCCGGTCGACGCGTCGCTGAGCATGCCGATCCACCGCCGCGCGCCCACCTACGACGAGCTGAGCCCGTCGCAGGAGTTGCTCGAGACCGGCATCAAGGTCATCGACCTGATCTGCCCCTTCGCCAAGGGCGGCAAGGTCGGCCTGTTCGGCGGCGCCGGCGTCGGCAAGACCGTGAACATGATGGAGCTGATCAACAACATCGCGAAGGCGCACTCGGGCCTGTCGGTGTTTGCCGGCGTCGGCGAGCGCACCCGCGAGGGCAACGACTTCTATCACGAGATGTCGGACTCGAAGGTCGTCGTGCAGGAGGACCTGAGCCAGTCGAAGGTGTCGATGGTCTACGGCCAGATGAACGAGCCGCCGGGCAACCGGCTGCGCGTCGCGCTGACCGGGCTGACGATCGCCGAGTCGTTCCGCGACGAGGGCCGCGACGTGCTGTTCTTCGTCGACAACATCTACCGCTACACGCTCGCCGGCACCGAGGTCTCCGCGCTGCTGGGGCGGATGCCGTCGGCGGTGGGCTATCAGCCGACGCTGGCCGAGGAGATGGGCCGGCTGCAGGAGCGCATCACCTCGACCAAGGTCGGTTCGATCACGTCGATCCAGGCGGTGTACGTGCCGGCGGACGACCTGACCGACCCGTCGCCGGCGACGACCTTCGCCCACCTCGACGCCACCGTCGTGCTGTCGCGCGACATCGCCGCGCTCGGCATCTACCCGGCGGTGGACCCGCTGGACTCGACCAGCCGCCAGATCGACCCGCACGTCGTCGGCGAGGAGCACTACACCACGACGCGGGCGGTGCAGGCCACGCTGCAGCGCTACAAGGAGCTGCGCGACATCATCGCGATCCTGGGCATGGACGAGCTCTCGCCCGAGGACAAGCTGGCGGTGGCCCGTGCGCGCAAGATCCAGCGTTTCCTGAGCCAGCCCTTCCACGTCGCCGAAGTCTTCACCGGCACCGCCGGCAAGTACGTGCCGCTGAAGGAGACGATCCGCGGCTTCAAGATGATCGTCAACGGCGAGTGCGACGCGCTGCCCGAACAGGCCTTCTACATGGTCGGCTCGATCGACGAGGCCTTCGAGAAGGCCAAGAAGCTGCAGTAAGCGGCGCGCACCGGAACCACGACCATGGCCACGCTCCACGTCGACGTCGTCAGCGCCGAGGAAAGCATCTTCTCCGGCGAGGCGAAGTTCGTCGCGCTGCCGGGCGAGATGGGCGAACTCGGCATCTACCCGCGGCACACGCCGCTGATCACGCGCATCAGGCCCGGCGCGGTGCGCATCATCCGCGCTGACAACGACGAGGAGGAGTTCATCTTCGTCGCCGGCGGCATGCTCGAGGTGCAGCCGACCACCGTCACCGTGCTCGCCGACACCGCGATCCGCGGCCACGACCTGGACGAGGCGCGCGCGCTCGAGGCGCGCAAGCAGGCCGAGGAGGCGATGAAGAACGCGAAGAGCGACATCGACTTCGCGAAGGCGCAAGGCGAGTTCGCGGCGATGGCGGCGCAGATCGCCGCGCTGCGGAAGTTCCGCAAGTCGCAGTAGCGGCGCCCGCGCGGCATCGGCCGCACCCGTGCCTCCATCGAGGTCCGCCCGGGGTCCGCGCCGCGCGGGCCTCGTTGCTTTCCGCGGGCTTATGCTCGCCGCCACGCCACCGGAGCGAAGGCAGCGGGCCATGGGACAGAAGAACGGGCGCAAGGCGAAGGACAAGGCCGATCGCATCGGCCGCGCCGACTACCAGGCGCGGCTCGAGGAGCTGCAGGTCGAACTGAACCGGCTCGCGCGCTGGCTGCAGCACACCGGCAAGCGGGTGCTGGTGCTCGTCGAGGGGCGCGACACGGCGGGCAAGGGCGGCGTCATCTCGGCCATCGCCGACGCCCTGCCGCCGCGCTGGTGCCGCACCGTCGCGCTGGCCAGGCCGAGCGAGCGCGAGGGCACGCAGTGGTACTTCCAGCGCTACGTGGCGCACCTGCCGGCGGCCGGCGAGATCGTGCTCTTCGACCGCAGCTGGTACAACCGCGCCGGCGTCGAGACCGTGATGGGCTACTGCACGCCCGAGCAGACCGAGGCCTTCCTGCGCCAGGTGCCGGTGTTCGAGCAGCTGCTGGTCGACGACGGCATCCTGCTCTTCAAGTACTGGCTCACCGTCGACCAGGCGCTGCAGGAGGAGCGCTTCGGCGAGCGCCTGAGCGACCCGCTGAAGCGCTGGAAGCTGTCGCCGGTGGACCTGCAGGCGCGCACCCGCTACGAGGACTACGGCCGCGCGCGCGACCGCATGCTCGAGGCCACGCACACGCCGCACGCGCCGTGGACGCTGGTCAGCTTCAACGACCAGCGCCGCGGCCGGCTGACGCTGATCCGGCACCTGCTCGACCAGCTGCCCGACGTCTCGCTGCCCGAGCCGGTGGTCGACTTTCCGCTGCTGCCGGGCAAGCCGAAGCGCGAGCGTTTCCTCGGCCCGCTGCGGCCGATCCGCAGCGTGGGCTGACCGCCGGCAGCGCGCCGGCGGTGCCGCGATCAGCCGACGATCACCGGCTGATCGGGCAGTTCGTTCGGGTTGCGCTCGCCGTCGGTGAGCGCGAAGTGCCGCAGCAGCAGCGAATCGACCCGGTCCACCGCCGCGGCGAGCCCGTCCTCGAAACGGCCGGCCTTGAACGCCGCGCCCATCTGCCGCGCCAGGGCCTGCCAGTCGCCGGGGCCCATGTGCCGGTTCAGCCCGCGGTCGGCGACGATCTCGATCGCGCGGTCGGCCAGCAGCAGGTAGATCAGCACGCCGTTGTTCTGCTCGGTGTCCCAGACCCGCAGCTTGCCGAACATCATGATCGCGCGCTCGCGCGGCGGCGCGTGGCGCCACAGGTACGACAGCGGCAGGCCGGCCTCGATGCAGATGCGGATCTCGCCGCTGTGCCGGCGCTCGCTCGACTGCACACGCTGCGCCAGCCGGTCGAGCGCGTCGGGCGGCAGCGCCCGATGCACGTCACTCTCGTCGAGCCAGCGGTGCTTGAGCAGGCGCAGCCAGCGGTTCATGAAACCCCCTCGGCCGCCGCGAACGGCCTCCGCCCCGCCGCGGAGGCACCCGCGAGCTTGCAACGCCGCGGCGCTTGCGTCATCTACCAGTCCCCCGAGGCGCCGCCGCCGCCGAAGTCGCCGCCGCCGCCGGAGCCGAAGCCGCCACCACCGCCGAACCCACCGCCGCCGCCCCAGCCGGTGCCGCCGCCCCAGCCGCCGCCGAAGCCGCCCGGCAGGCCGCCGATCGTCCCGCCGTGACGGCGGGCGGTCTGCCGCGCGAGCCGCGCGGCACCGAGCGCACCGACCATGATCGCCGCGAGCAGCGCGGCGACGATCGCCGCGCCGATGCCGGCGCCCAGCGCCCAGGCCGCGGCGCCGGCGCCGCCGGAGGTCAGCAGCGCGCCGAGCCGGCGGCCGAGCACGCGGCTCAGGATGCTGCCGACGACGAACACCGCGATGAAGAAGAACATCGCCAGTTCTTCCCACGGCGCCTCGCCGCCGCCGGCGGGGCGCGGTGCGCTCGGCTCGGGCAGGCCTTCGCCCTTGATGCGCGCGATCAGCGCGTCCAGACCGGCGTCGATGCCGGCAGCGAAATCGCCGCTGCGGAAGGCCGGCGAGATGCGGCGGTCGATGATCTGCCGCGCCGCCAGGTCGGGCACCGCGCCTTCGAGCGTCTTCGCGACTTCGATGCGGATGCGGCGGTCGTTCTTCGCCACCACCATCAGCAGCCCGTCGCCGACCTCGCGCCGGCCGATCTTCCACTGGTCGGCCACGCGCTGCGCGTAGGCGGCGATGTCCTCGGGCTGCGTCGTCGGCACCAGCAGCACGACGATCTGCGTGCCGTGGCTGCCTTCGAACGCGGCCAGCTTGTCCTCCAGCGCCTGGCGCTGCGCCGGCGTCAGCGTGGCGGTCTGGTCGAGCACGCGCGCCGTGAGCGCGGGCACCGGCAGCACGTCCTGGGCCGCGGCGGGCGCGGCCAGCCACAGCAGCGGCAGCCACCAGACCGGCAGCCGGGCGAGGGCCGCGAGCAGCCGCCGCAGCATGGCCATCGGCGCCGCCGCGATCAGCCGGCCCTCACCGCGACGCGGCTGCGGCCGGGGCTGCCGGCTTGTCGAAGCTCACCGCCGGCGGCGCGCTGATCTGGGCCTCGTTCTGCACGGTGAAGTTCGGCTTGACCGCATAGCTGAAGACCATCGCGGTCAGGTTCGTCGGGAAGCTGCGCGCGAGCACGTTGTAGTCGTTCACCGCCTTGACGTAGCGGTTGCGCGCGACCGTGATGCGGTTCTCGGTGCCTTCGAGCTGCACGCGCAGATCCTGGAAGGCCTGGTTCGCCTTCAGGTCCGGGTAGCGCTCCACCGTCACCATCAGCCGGCTCAGCGCGCTGCCCAGTTCGCCCTGCGCGGCCTGGAACTTCTGGAAGGCCTCGGGGTTGTTGATCAGCTCGGGCGTGGCCTGGATGCTCGTCGCCTTCGACCGCGCCTCGATCACCTTCGTCAGCGTCTCCTGCTCGAAGTTCGCCTCGCCCTTGACGGTCGCGACGATGTTCGGGATCAGGTCGGCGCGGCGCTGGTACTGGTTCAGCACCTCGGCCCAGGCGGCCTTGACCTGCTCGTCCAGCCGCTGGAAGTCGTTGTAGCCGCAGCCGCCGAGCAGCAGCGCGGCGACGAGGGCGGCCCACCAGGCCGCGAGGCGTTGTCCGGTCACGATCTCCTCCTCCGTTTCGCTTCGTGCGCGCCGCATCGTAGCGCCAGTCGCGGGCACCGCGGTCCCGGCACAGGCCGGCCGCGATAATCGCCGCCATGCCCGCGCCGCTCCAGAACGACAACTTCCTGCGCGCGTGCCTGCGCGAGCCCGTCGACCACACGCCGATCTGGCTGATGCGCCAGGCCGGGCGTTACCTGCCGGAGTACCGCGCGACCCGCGCGCGCGCCGGCAGCTTCATGGGGCTGGCCACCAGCCCCGCCTTCGCGACCGAGGTGACGCTGCAGCCGCTCGAACGCTGGCCGCTCGACGCCGCGATCCTGTTCTCCGACATCCTCACCGTGCCGGACGCGATGGGCCTCGGTCTGCAGTTCGCCGAAGGCGAGGGGCCGCGCTTCGAGCACCCGGTGCGCGACGAGCAGGCCGTGGCGCGGCTGCAGGCGCCGGATCTCGACCGGCTGCGCTACGTGTTCGACGCGGTCGCCTCGATCCGCCGCGCGCTGGACGGCCGGGTGCCGCTGATCGGCTTCGCCGGGAGCCCGTGGACGCTCGCCTGCTACATGGTCGAGGGCGCCGGCTCCGACGACTACCGGCTGGTCAAGACGATGCTCTATGCGCGGCCGGACCTGCTGCAGCGCATCCTCGACCTCAACGTGCAGGCGGTCGCGGCCTACCTGAACGCGCAGGTCGACGCCGGCGCGCAGGCGGTGATGATCTTCGACTCCTGGGGCGGCGTTCTCGCCGACAGCGCCTTCCGGCGCTTCAGCCTCGAGCCGATGCGGCAACTGGTGCAGCGCCTGCAACGCACCGCCGAAGGCCGGCGTGTGCCGTGCATCGTCTTCACCAAGGGCGGCGGCCCATGGCTCGAGGCGCTGGCCGGCATCGGCGCCGACGTGATCGGCCTGGACTGGACCGTCTCGCTCGGCGACGCCCGCCGGCGCGTCGACGATCGGGTCGCGTTGCAGGGCAACCTCGATCCGGCGGTGCTGTTCGCGCCGCCGGCCGTCGTGCAGGCCGAAGCCGTGGCCGTGATCGACGACTTCGGTGCCCCGCGTCGGGCCGACGGGCGCTGCGGCGGCCACGTCTTCAACCTGGGCCATGGCATCAGCCAGCACACCCCGCCGGAACACGTGACCGCGCTGGTCGAGGCCGTGCACGCGCACTCGCGCCGGCAGCGAACTCCCGCTTGAAGTAGTGCGGCGGACTGTCGCGCGCAGGGCGGAACGGCCGCGCGCGCGCAGTAAGTGAGTGCTCAGGAGTTGACTTATCCCCAAAACCGATGCTGCGACGCAATGCACGGGTGAATCGGGTCCCGGGCCATCGGGTCTTTCCCGAGGGCTCTGCTAAGTGTTTGATTTGCATGAAATTCGACCGCCGCATCCGGGTGGTAAGCGAGGGTCGTCGGCCGCCCCGGGTCGAAGCCGGATGACAAACCGGCGGGCGCTTTCCCACAAAGTTGTCCACAGAGCGTGTGGACAGCGGAGAAATAGCTTTCCGATCATCGACTTAGGCCGAATTCCTAGAATGAAACAGCACTTCGGCGTGCAACTGCGAGTGCCGCTGTCGTGACCGGAGTCGTCGTGCCGGTCGTCGTCGATGCACCGCGGCATGCCGGTCTCGGCGCCAGCCTGGACTACCTGAGTGAGCAGCCGCTCGCTCCCGGCACCCTGGTGCACGTGCCGCTGGGCAAGCGGCATGCGGTGGGCGTGGTCTGGCACGAGCCCCTCGGCGGGGCCGCGCCCGAGGCGCCGCTGCGGCCGATCGCGGCTGCGTTGCACGCGATGCCGCCGCTGCCGGCGCCCTGGCGCGCGCTGGTGGCCTTCTGCGCCCGCTACTACCAGCGCAGCCTCGGCGAGGTGGCGCTCGCGGTGCTGCCGCCCGAACTGCGCAAGCTCGACGACACGCGGCTCGCGCGCCGGCTCGCGCGGCTGGCCTGCCCGCCGGCCGATGCCGCCGCACAGGCTTCGGCACCGGCACTCACCCCGGAACAGGCCGCGGTGCTGCAGGCGCTCGCGGACGAGACTGCCGACCCACCGCCGCCCGCGCTGCTGCAGGGCGTCACGGGCAGCGGCAAGACCGAGGTCTATCTGCGCTGTGCCGAACGGGCGCTGGCGCGCGGCCGGCAGGTGCTGGTGCTGGTGCCGGAAATCAACCTGACGCCGCAGCTCGAAGCGCGCCTGGCGGCGCGCTTCGCCGGCCGCTGCCTGGTGACGATGCACAGCGGGCTGACGCCGGCGCAGCGGCTGCGGCACTGGCTGCTCGCGCACCTCGGCCGCGCCGACCTGGTGCTGGGCACGCGGCTCGCGGTGTTCGCGTCGCTGCCGCGGCTCGGGCTGATCGTCGTCGACGAGGAGCACGACCCGTCGTTCAAGCAGCAGGAGGGCGCCCGCTACTCGGCGCGCGACCTGGCGGTGGTGCGCGGCCGCGACGAACGGGTGCCGGTGCTGCTCGGCTCGGCGACACCGTCGCTCGAGAGCTGGCAACGCGCGCAGCAGGGCCGCTACCGC
>JAFLDG010000072.1 GCA_017302495.1 Burkholderiales bacterium | reverse complement strand
TAAATATCTATTTGCCAACGTGATTCAGAGCGTTCCCGTCTTATTTACTTTGAATGCGGCAGATGCGATTCTCACTCTCGGTGGCTTAGGATTTCTGGGATTAGGCTTGCCCGCCGAAGTGCCGGCCGGCGGCGAGCGCGAACAGCTCGCGCCGCGACACCGGCGGCCGCACGCCGGGCAGGGCCTGGCGCACGAGCAGCGGCTGCTTCTGCCAGTGGCGGCGCATGAACTGCGCCGGGCTCTGGCCGCCGAGCAGCGGCAGCGGCAGATCCGGATCCATGCGCGCGATTGTGGCGCCGCCCCGGCCCGGGGCCGGCGTGCGATCATCGCCGCATGCAGATCACCGCGCCCTGTGTCGTCAGCCTGACCTGGACCCTGTGCAACGCGCAGAACCAGCCGCTGGACGAACTGGCCGAGCCGGTCGAGTTCTTCTACGGCGGCGATGACCTGCTGCCCAAGGTCGAGGAGGCGCTCGCCGGCGCGACTGCCGGCCACGAGGCCGACCTGCACCTCGAGCCCGAACACGCGTTCGGCGAGTACCGCAGCGAACTGGTCTGCTTCGAGGCGCGCGCGCTGTTTCCCGAATCGGTCGAACCCGGCATGCAGTTCGAGGGCCTGCCGCCCGGCAGCGTCACGCCCGACATGCCGGCGGACGCGATCTACACCGTCACCGAGGTCTACCCCGAGCACGTGGTGCTCGACGGCAACCATCCGCTGGCCGGGATGGCGCTGCGGCTGCACCTGAAGGTGCGCGACGTGCGCGAGGCCACGGCCGAGGAACTGGCGGCCGGCACGCTCGGCGGTTCCGGGTTGACGGTACTGGACGCCGCGCCTCGCGGCACGACGCGGCACTGACACTGCCGCCCCCCGCGCCTGCCGGCAGGCGCCAGCGCCGGTCAGGCCCGGCCGGTCGAGCCGAAGCCGCCCTCGCCCCGGTGCGAGGCCTCGAAATCGTCGACCCGGCGGAACGCCGCCTGCACCACCGGCACGATGACCATCTGCGCGATGCGTTCCAGCGGCTGCACGGTGAACGCCTCGCGCCCGCGGTTCCAGCAGCTGACCATCAGCGGCCCCTGGTAGTCGCTGTCGATCAGCCCGATCAGGTTGCCGAGCACGATGCCGTGCTTGTGGCCGAGGCCCGAGCGCGGCAGCAGCAGCGCGGCGAGGCCGGGGTCGCCGATGTGGATCGAAAGCCCGGTCGGGATCAGCGCGGCGTCGCCCGGCGGCAGCACGAGCGGCACGTCGAGGCCCGCGCGCAGGTCCAGCCCTGCGCTGCCCGGCGTCGCGTACGCCGGCAGGTACGCGGCCATGCGCGGATCGAGCACCTTCACGTCGATCGTCGTCATCGCGCCCCCAGCCGCTGCGCGATCTCGGCGACGAGCGCCCGCGCCAGCGTCAGCTTGTCGGCCCGCGGCAGCTCGCGTTCGCCGGCGTCGTCGACCAGCAGCAGCGCGTTGTCGTCGCGGCCGAAGGTGGCCGGGCCGATGTTGCCGACGATCAGCGGCACGCCCTTGCGCTGCCGCTTCTCGCGCGCGTGCTTCGCCAGGTCGTGGCTCTCGGCCGCGAAGCCGACGCAGTACGGCGGATCGGCCAGCTTCGCCACCGCGGCGAGGATGTCGGGGTTCTCGGTCATCGGGATCGTCGGCACCGCGCCGCTGCCGTCCTTCTTGATCTTCTGCTCGCCGCAGGCGGCGGGCCGCCAGTCGGCCACCGCCGCGGTGGCGACGAACACGTCGTGCCGGGGCGCGAGCGGCAGCACCGCGTCGTGCATCTGCTGCGCGGTCTTCACGTCGATGCGGGTCACCTGCCGCGGCGTCGCCAGCGCCACCGGCCCGGCGACCAGCGTGACCTCGGCCCCGGCCTCGCGCGCGGCACGCGCGACGGCGAAGCCCATCTTGCCGCTGGACAGATTGGTGATGCCGCGCACCGGGTCGATCGCCTCGAAGGTCGGCCCGGCGGTGATCAGCACGCGCCGGCCCGAAAGCAGTTTCGGCTGGAAGAACGCGACCAGCTCCTCGCAGATCTCGAGCGCTTCGAGCATGCGGCCGTCGCCGATCTCGCCGCAGGCCTGGTCGCCCGCGGCCGGCCCGAGGATCAGCGCGCCGTCGGCCACGACCTGCGCGACGTTGCGCTGCGTCGCCGGATGGGCCCACATCTCGCGGTTCATCGCCGGCGCAAGCAGCAGCGGGCAGCGCTCGCGCGGCCGCGCCAGGCACAGCAGGCTCAGCAGGTCGTCGGCGCGGCCCGCGGCGAGCTTGGCGATGAAGTCGGCGCTCGCCGGCGCCACCAGCACCGCGTCGGCCTCGCGCGTGAGGTTGATGTGCGCCATCGCGTTCGGCTCGCGCGCATCCCACTGGCTGAGGTAGACCGGGCGGTTGCTCAGCGCCTGCATCGTCACCGGCGTGATGAACTGGGCCGCGGCCTCGGTCATCACCACCTGCACGGTGGCGCCGTGGCGCTGCAGCTCGCGCACCAGCTCGGCCGACTTGTAGCAGGCGATGCCGCCGGACAGGCCGAGCACGAGGTGGCGGCCGCGCAGATCCTGGGGGTCGCTCATGAGGGCGGCACTCTAGCCGAAGCGCTCAGGGCCCCGCGCCGGGGGCGCCGTGGCACTTCTTGAACTTCCTGCCGCTGCCGCAGGGGCAGGGGTCGTTGCGGCCCGGCAGCTTCTCGGCCCGCCGCGGCGCCGGCCGCACCGCGCGGTCGAGCCAGAACACGCGCAGGTCCTGCACCGCGAACAGCGCATCGTCGATCAGCTGGTCGCGGGTCGGCGTCTTGCCCGGGTAGCGCGCGGCGAGGTCGGCGCGCCGCCGCGCGTCGTCGGGCTCGACCAGCGCCTCGAGGCAGGCCAGGCAGGCGCGGCAGAAGACCGCGTCCTCGCTGCCGTCGTCGGGCACGTGCCAGTCGTCACCCAGGCGCTCGATCGTCTCGAGGAAGCCGAGCGCCCAGATCTCGCCGGTGCCCGGCCATTGCTTCGCCTCCTCGGGCCCGAGCCGGCCCTCGGCGACCAGCCGGTCGCGCAGCGCCGGGTCGTACTCGTCCATCAGCGGCACCAGGCGCAACCGGTCGGGGTCGGCGAACAACGCCTGCGGATCGAGCTGCGACGCGACCGCGTTCCAGCGCCGCGTCAGCACGGCCAGCGCCTGCGCGACGTCGTCGGGGTCGGCGAAGGTGCGCTCCCAGGCCTCGCCGACGAGTTGCGGCAGCCAATCGCCCGGCTGCAGCGCGCGCGGCCCGCAGATCAGCGCGGCCAGGCCGCCGTCGAACCATTCGAGCGAGATCGTGTCGTCGAAGCCGCCCAGCCGCTCGAACAGCGCGTCGAGCGCGGCAAGGTCGGCGTCGGCGTCGGCGTCGGTGCCGGGCAGCGGCTCGTTCACGGCGCTTCGCCCGTTGTCATCGGCGGCGCCGGCCGCAGCCGCGCCATCGCCAGGCTGTCGACCAGTTCGCCGTCGCGCAGCGCATAGGCACGGTGCCGGCCTTCCAGCTCGAAACCGAACTTGCGGTACAGCGCGATCGCGCGCGCGTTGTCGGCGTAGACCTGCAGCTCGAGGCGGCGCAGGCCGAGCCAGCGGTCGGCGTAGTCGCACAGCGCCTGCATCAGCGCGCTGCCGACGCCGCGCCCCTGCCAGGCCGCCGGCACGCTGATGCCGAGCATCATCGCGTGCCGCCGGCGCAGCGCCGGGCTCACCGGGTGCAGGCCGGCGCTGCCGACGACTTCGCCTCCTGCTTCGGCGACGAGCTGCAGGTCGGGAATCGTCGGGTCGCCGAGGCGGGCGAGCCGCTCGCGCCACACCGCCACATCGGGATACGGCAGCTGCATCAGCTGGCGCAGCACCGCCGGCTCGCCCATGATGCGGACGAAGGCCTCGGCATCGTCCGGCCGCGCGCGGCGGATGGTCAGGTCGGTCATCTGCGTGAAGCCGGGCACGGGCACGGGTCGGCGGCGGGGCCCTATGCTAAGGGCCATGCGCGCCCCTGCCCTGCTCGTCGCCTGGCTGCTCGCGGCGGCCGCGGCGCCGGCCGGAGCGGCGTCGGTGCTGATCTTCGGCGAGCTGCACGACCAGCCCGACCAGCAGCGCCAGGTGGCGCAAGAGGTGCAGCGCCTGGCCGATGCCGGACGGCTGGCGGCCGTGGTGCTCGAGATGGCCGAGACGCCGCATCGCACCACGGGCCTGGACCGCGGCGCCGGCGAGGCCGAGGCCCGCGCTGCCCTTGCCTGGCAGGGCTGGCCCTGGGCGTCCTATGCGGCGGTGGTCATGAACGCGGTGCGCGCCGGCGTGCCGGTGGTCGGCGGCAACCTGCCGCGGCAGGATCTGCGGGCGGCGATGGCCGACGCGACCGTCGACGGCTTGATCCCGGCCGAAGTTCGCGAGCGGCTCGCGCAGGCCGTGCGCTCGGGCCACTGCGGCCTGTTGCCCGAAGCCCAGGTGCCGGGCATGGTGCGGGTGCAGATCGCGCGCGACCGATCGATCGCGCAGGTGCTGGCCGAACAGGCGCGGGCCGCCGGGCCGGAGCAGGCGGTGCTGCTGCTCGCCGGCGCGCAGCATGCGTCGCGCGACCGGGGCGTTCCGCTGCACCTGGCGCGCATCGATCCGGGGCTGGCAGTCCGGGTCGTGTTGTTCGCCGATGATCCGTCGAAGCTGCAAGCCGACGAGCGGCGCGAGGCGGTGGCGACGCCGCAGGAAGACCACTGCGAGGGCCTGCGCCGGCAGTGGGCGTTGCCGCGGGCGGCATCCGCCCCCTGACCCGGCTGCGGCGCCGGGCCGCCGGCCTGGGTTTTCGGCCGGCCGCCGTCGCCTGGGCACCGAGAGCCGGTGGCGCGACGATCAGCTCGGCGTGGCCGCCGGGCAGACGACGGCGTAGTCGACATCGATGATCTTGACGAACTGCCGGTACGTCGGCAGGTCGACCGCACCGATGAAGCTCAGCACCTTGCCGCGCAGGTCGGCGATCCGCTTCGGGTTGTCGAGCACCTTGATGTCGAGCTCGACGCCACGGGGGATGGCGTTCAGTTCCTCCTGGTCCTCGGGATGGGTCGCCTGCAAGTTCACGGTGGTGTTGGTCAGCATGAAGATGATCTTGTCGACATGCACCGCTTCGATCGTCGCGCCGGTCGCGGACTTGCCGCAGACGATCACGCCGGGCTTGCCAAACCTGTCGACCGACTGCGTCGCCGCGTGCACGGGCGAGTTCGCGGCCAGGACGGTGGCCACCGCGGCGAGCGCCGAAAAATGCCTTGCATTCATGAGTGTCGCTCCATCGAGAGTGAGCGTCACGGGGCTGAGGTCGTCAGATCGCTGCCCCGCAGGAGTGGGTGGCGGGCGAACCGCGCGCCCGCGAACACGTTACGCCGCGCCCTTGCCCTCGGCAATGCAACGTTCTAGGGATGCCCCGCGTCCGGACCTTCGTCCCCCCGCCCCTTCGCCGCCAGCGTGGCTCGGCGGCCCTCACCCCCGAGCAGACGGGACCCGCGACCAAGCGCACGTCGGCGGCGACGCAGCCACGAAACTCCGAGGCTGGCCGGCCGTGGCGGTGGGCGCAGACGTGCAGCGCGGCCGTCCGACCACTGGGCCCGCGACTCTGTCCGCGCCGGATCCGGCGCAGCGAAGAAGATCAGTCAACCGCGGTCAGGGCCGCCGGCGCCGACGCAGGCCCGCGGCGCCGGAGAGGCCCAGCGCCATCAGCCACATCGACAAGGTCGCCGGCTCCGGCACGGGCGACTGCACGATGCCGGGGCTGAATTCCAGGCTGAAGGCACCGGCATTCACGAAGGTCGGAGCGATCTCGAAGTACGGGTCGAGAAACACCGTCGCGTGGCCGCTTCCGCCGCCATTGGTCATCGCCGTGGCCTGGGCGACCAGGCTGACGTAGTACTGCGCGCCGGACTCGAACAGGAACTCCTTCTGGTTCAGCGCGAACGAGTCGCGGAAGTTGGTGCCGCAGAACAGGCTGTGATGGCACATCTGCTCGTCCACCAGCGGCGTGCTGAAGAACTGGCGGGTGATCTTCAGCGAACCGTTCAGGTTGGCATTCGAGTCGCTGTAGGTGATGTTGCCGCTGGCGGTCACCCAAACCGGTACCTGTACGCCCGCCGGCCCGCCGACTCGGACGTAGTAGCCCAGCTGGCCGAAGGCCGAGGTGTCGTGCGCTCCCAGCGATGCATCGCTCGACTGCACCGTCAGGCTGACGAATGGCCGCGGGTTCGTCCCCACGATCGCGGTAGCCGAACCGAATTCGTTCGTCTTGGTCAGCGAGCCGAAGCTCAGCGCCTCGTCGCTGCCGAAGCCTTCGATGCCGACGCCGTAGTACGGACCGGCAGCAGGCAGGGGTTGCGCCTGCGCGCGGGGTAAGGCCGCGGCGGCCAGCAGCAACAGGGCAAGCAGCGCGGCCCAGGGTCGTGCGCGCCACGATGCCGGGACGCGCGTGATGCCGACGCACCGGAACAGCTCCAAATCATGTGACTTCATGTCGACGGCTCCTCGTTGCGGTTCGACACCCGCCGCTGCAGCGCGCCGCGGGCATTCGGCACCATTATTCGCAACGGCGCGCGACGAGCCAGCCCGGCCACCCCCGCGTTCACGGGGGCGACGGCCAGCGGCGCGGGGCAGCGCCGTGCCTCATGCCCGCTCGGCCACCCAGCCCTGCACCGATGCCAGCGCCGCCGGCAGCTTCGACGGCTCGGTGCCGCCGGCCATCGCCAGGTCGGCCTTGCCGCCGCCCTTGCCGCCGACCTGCTGCGCGACGAAGTTGACCAGTTCGCCGGCCTTGATCCGGTCCATGCGGTCGGCGGTCACCCCGGCGGCGAGCTGCACCTTCGCACCGTCGACGCTGGCGAGCACGATCGCCGCGCTCTTCAGCTTGGCCTTCAACTTGTCCATCGCTTCGCGCAGCGCCTTCGCGTCGGCGCCGGGCAGGGTCGCGGCCAGCACCTTCAGGCCGGCGACATCGACCGCGCGCGCCGCCAGCTCGTCGCCCTGCGCCGAGGCCAACCGGCCCTTCAGCGCATCGAGCTCCTTCTCCAGCGCGCGCACCTGGTCGAGCAGCGCCGCCACGCGCGCCGGCACCTCGGGCTTGAGCACACGCAGCGTGCCGGCGACGCCGCCGAGCGCGGTCTCCATCGATTGCACATAGCCGAGCGCGTTGTCGCCGGTCAGCGCCTCGACGCGGCGCACGCCGGCGGCGACGCCGCCCTCGGCGACGATCGTGAACAGGCCGATGTCGCCGGTGCGCTGCACGTGCGTGCCGCCGCAGAGTTCACGGCTGGTGCCGATGTCGAGCACGCGCACCTCGTCGCCGTACTTCTCGCCGAAGAGCATCATCGCGCCCGCCTTCTGCGCCTGCTCGATCGGCATCAGCTCGGCGATCACCGGCGTGTTCGCCAGCACCTCGGCGTTGACCAGGCGCTCGACCCGGCGGATCTGCTCGTCGCTCAGCGGCGCGTTGTGCGCGAAGTCGAAGCGCGTGCGCTCGGCATTCACCAGGCTGCCCTTCTGCTGCACGTGCGCGCCCAGCACCTCGCGCAGCGCCTTGTGCATCAGGTGCGTGGCGCTGTGGTTGCGCATCGTGCGCGCGCGGCGTTCGGCGTCGACACGGGCGACGAATCGATCGCCCAGCTCGACTTCGCCCTCGACGATGCGGCCCTGGTGGCCGAACACGCTGGCCTGGATCTTGGTGGTGTCGTCGACCAGCACGCGCGCGCGCTGGTTGCGCAGCTCGCCGGCATCGCCGACCTGGCCGCCGCTCTCGGCGTAGAACGGCGTGTGGTCGAGCACGATCACCACGTCGTCGCCGGCCCGCGCCTTCTGCACCGGGCTGCCGTCGACATAGATCGCGGTCACCTTGCTGTGCTCGCACACCAGGTGCTCGTAGCCGTGGAACGCGGTCGGCTGGCCGTCGTACGCCAGCCCCTGCGCCATCCTGAACTTGGCCTTCGCGCGCGCCTGCTCGCGCTGGCGCTGCATCGCGGCGTTGAAGCCGGCTTCGTCCACCGTCACACCGCGCTCGCGGCAGACGTCGGCGGTCAGGTCGAGCGGGAAGCCGAAGGTGTCGTGCAGCTTGAAGGCGGTCTCGCCGTCGAGCATCCGCCTGCCGCCGGCCAGAGCAGCCTCCAGGATCTCCATGCCGTTGGCGATGGTCTGGAAGAAGCGTTCCTCCTCGGTCTTCAGCACCTCGGTGATGCGCAGCTTGTCGCGCCGCAGCTCCGGATAGGCCTCGCCCATCTCGTCGGCCAGCGGGGCCACCAGCTTGTGGAAGAAGGGCCGGCGTGCGCCGAGCTTGTAGCCGTGGCGGATCGCGCGCCGGGCGATCCGACGCAGCACGTAGCCGCGGCCTTCGTTGCCCGGAATCACGCCGTCGGCGACCGTGAACGCGCAGGCGCGGATGTGGTCGGCGATGACCTTCAGGCTCGGCGTCTGCAGGTCGGCTTGCCGCTGGCCGCCGGCGGCCGCCACCGCATCGCGCGTGGCCTGCAGCAGGTTGGCAAACAAGTCGATCTCGTAGTTGCTGTGCACGTGCTGCAGCACCGCGGCCAGGCGCTCCAGGCCCATGCCGGTGTCGACGCTGGGCTTCGGCAGCCGGTGCATCGTGCCGTCTTCGGTGCGGTTGAACTGCATGAAGACGTTGTTCCAGATCTCGATGTAGCGGTCGCCGTCCTGCTCGGGACTGCCGGGCGGGCCGCCGGCGACTTCCGGGCCGTGGTCGTAGAAGATCTCGGAGCAGGGGCCGCAAGGTCCCGTATCGCCCATCATCCAGAAGTTGTCGCTCTGGTAGCGGCCGCCCTTGTTGTCGCCGATGCGCACCACGCGCTCCGGCGGCAGGCCGATCACCTTGACCCAGATGTCGTAGGCCTCGTCGTCCTCGGCGTAGACGGTGGCCCAGAGCTTGTCCGCGGGCAGGCCGAAGTTCACGGTCAGCAGCTCCCAGGCGTAGACGATCGCGTCGTGCTTGAAGTAGTCGCCGAAGCTGAAGTTGCCCAGCATCTCAAAGAAGGTGTGGTGGCGCGCGGTGTAGCCGACGTTCTCGAGGTCGTTGTGCTTGCCGCCGGCGCGGATGCACTTCTGGCTCGTCGCCGCGCGCGTGTAGGGCCGCTTGTCGAAGCCGAGGAACACGTCCTTGAACTGGTTCATCCCGGCGTTGGTGAACAGCAGCGTCGGGTCGTCGCCGGGCACCACCGGCGAACTGGCGACGACCTCGTGGCCTTTGGACTCGAAGAACTTCAGGAAGGTGGCGCGGATCTCGGAGGCTTTCATGATGTGTGCTCAATCGAAAACGGCGACGCCGTTGCGGCGTGCCGCAGCGGCGAGGTGGGCGTCGAGGGTCGCGAGGGCCGAGCGGCGCGCGAGGGCCAGTTCCAGGTACGTGGCGTCGTAAGGGGTCAGGTCGTGATGCAGCGCGGCCGCATAGTGGTGGCGCACGCCGGCGTCGACGCCACCGACCACCTCCACCGCATAACCCTCGATGCGCGCGCAGACCGCCGGCACGTCCTCGTCGGAGAGCCGGCCGCGGCGCACGACGTTGCGCAGCGCGTTCGCCACCTCCAGCGGCCAGATCGCGGGCACGAACAGCCGTGCGCTCTGCGCCTGCGGGTGGCTCGCCGGCCGCGTCTCGTCGCGCAGCACCAGCGCCAGCATGTACGAGCAGTCGACGACGATCACCGTCGGTTCACTTGCGGCCTTCGTGCACCCACTCGAGAATCTCCTCGCGGGTGATCGGGCCGCCGCGCTGTTCCATCTCGCGCCCGATCGCCTGCAACTCGGCAGCGATCCGGCGCCGGCGCTCGACCACTTCGGCCGGCACCTCGCTGATCGGCACCAGCTTGGCCACCGGCTTGTTGTGGCGGGTGATGATCACCTCCTCGCCGCGCTCGGCGCGGGCGATGAGTTCCGACAGGTGCGTCTTCGCTTCGAACAGGCCGACGGTTTCCATGGCGACCGAACTGGTTGAATCAACCAAATTGTAGCTCGCTGGCCCGCGGCCGCCGGCCCCACTACAGTGCGAAGTTCGGCAGCCCAGAGGAGACCCGACGATGCAACGCGACCCGCACCTGAACAACGCCGCCCTGATGGCGCGCCGCCGTGCCGCCCTGCCCTCGGGCCTGGGCCAGGCGCACGAGATCTTCGTCGACCGCGCCGAGGGCGCCGAGGTCTGGGACGTCGAAGGTCGGCGCTACGTCGACTTCGCCGGCGGCATCGCGGTGCTGAACACCGGCCACCGCCACCCGAAGCTGGTCGCGGCGGTGCAGGCGCAACTGGGGCGGCTCACGCACAGCTGCTTCCAGGTGCTGGCCTACGAGCCCTACGTCGAACTCGCCGAGCGCCTGAACGCGATGGCCCCCGGCGCCTTCACGAAGAAGAGTTTCTTCATGACCACCGGCGCCGAGGCGGTGGAGAACGCGGTCAAGGTGGCGCGCGCGTACACCCGGCGCCAGGCGGTGATCGCCTTCGGCGGCGGCTTCCACGGCCGCACGATGATGGGCATGGCGCTGACCGGCAAGGTCGCGCCGTACAAGACCGGCTTCGGCCCGTTCCCGGCCGAGATCTACCACGCCCGGTTCCCGTGCGCGCTGCACGGCGTCAGCGTCGACGACGCGATCGCGTCGGTCGAGGCGATCTTCAAGTACGACGTCGAGCCGCAGCGGGTGGCGGCGATCATCCTCGAGCCGGTGCAGGGCGAAGGCGGCTTCTACATCGCGCCGAAGGAATTCGCGCACCGCCTGCGCGCGCTGTGCGACCAGCACGGCATCGTGCTGATTGCCGACGAGGTCCAGACCGGTGCCGGCCGCACCGGCACCTGGCTCGCCTGCGAGCAATGGGGCGTGGCGCCCGACGTGATCGCGATGGCCAAGTCGCTGGCCGGCGGCATGCCGCTGTCGGCGATCGTCGGCCGGGCCGAGATCATGGACGCTGCCGGCGCCGGCGGGCTGGGCGGCACCTACGCCGGCAACCCGCTGGCCTGCGCCGCCGCACTCGCGGTGCTCGACATCTTCGAGCAGGAGAAGCTGCTCGACCGCGCGCAGGCGGTCGGCGAGCGGCTGACGCGAGGGCTGCAGGCGATCGCGGCGAAGCACCCGGCGATCGGCGAGGTGCGCGCGGCCGGCGCGATGGTCGCGATCGAACTCTTCGTCGGCGGCGACCACAAGAAGCCCGCGGCCGAGCTGACGGTCGCGATCGTCAAGGAAGCCGCAAAGCGCGGTCTGATCCTGCTGTCCTGCGGCGTCTACGCGAACGTGATCCGCATCCTGGTGCCGCTGGTGGCGACCGACGCCCAGCTCGACGAAGGTCTTGGCATCATGGCGGCCTGTTTCGACACCCTTGCCTGAAAGGAACCGTGATGGCTGCCGCCGCGAAGTTCGACTGGGAAGACCCGTTTCTCCTCGACCAGCAGTTGACCGACGACGAGCGCGCGGTGCGCGACGCCGCGCGCGCCTACTGCCAGGAGCGGCTGCTGCCGCGCGTGCAGCAGGCCTTCCGCAACGAGAGCACCGACCCGGCGATCTTCCGCGAGATGGGCGAACTCGGCCTGCTCGGGCCGACGATCGCTGAAGGCTACGGCGGCGCCGGCCTGAACTACGTCTGCTACGGCCTGATCGCGCGCGAGGTCGAGCGCGTGGACTCCGGCTACCGCTCGATGATGAGCGTGCAGAGTTCGCTCGTCATGGTGCCGATCGAAGCCTTCGGCAACGAGGCCACCAGGCGCAAGTACCTGCCCAAGCTCGCCACCGGCGAGTGGATCGGCTGCTTCGGCCTGACCGAGCCGAACCACGGCTCCGACCCGGGCAGCATGATCACCCGGGCGAAGAAGGTCGACGGCGGCTACTCGCTCACCGGCTCGAAGATGTGGATCAGCAACTCGCCCTTCGCCGACGTGTTCGTGGTCTGGGCCAAGGACGACGCCGGCCAGATCCGCGGCTTCGTGCTCGAGAAGGGCTGGAAGGGGCTGAGCGCACCGGCGATCCACGGCAAGGTCGGCTTGAGGGCCAGCATCACCGGCGAGGTCGTGATGGACGAGGTCTTCTGCCCGGAGGAGAACGCCTTCCCCGAGGTGCGCGGGCTGAAAGGGCCGTTCACCTGCCTGAACAGCGCCCGCTACGGCATCGCCTGGGGCGTGATGGGCGCGGCCGAGGACTGCTTCCACCGCGCGCGGCAGTACGTGCTCGACCGCAAGCAGTTCGGGCGGCCGCTGGCGGCGAACCAGCTGGTGCAGAAGAAGCTCGCCGACATGCTGACCGAGATCGCGCTCGGGCTGCAGGGCTGCCTGGCCTTCGGCCGGATGAAGGACGCCGGCACCGCCAGCGTCGAGGCCACCAGCCTCCTGAAGCGCAACAACTGCGGCAAGGCGCTGGACATTGCCCGGGTCGCGCGCGACATGATGGGCGGCAACGGCATCTCGGACGAGTTCGGCGTCGCCCGGCACCTGGTCAACCTGGAGGTCGTCAACACCTACGAGGGCACGCACGACATCCACGCGCTGATCCTCGGCCGGGCGATCACCGGGATCGCGGCGTTCAACTGAAGAACCCGACATGGACATGAAGAACTCGCCCCTGGCGACGCTGGCCGACCCGACGCTGCTCAAGACCGATGCGCTGATCGGCGGCGAATGGGTCGCCGGCCCCTCGCGCTTCGACGTCGCCGACCCGGCGACGGGACTGAAGCTCGCCGACGTCGCGAACCTCGGTGCGGCGGAAGCCGAAACCGCGGTCGCCGCCGCCGACAAGGCCTGGCCGGCGTGGCGCGCGCGATCCGCGAAGGAACGGCACGCGGTGCTGATGAAGTGGTTCCAGCTGCTGGTGCAGCACGCCGACGACCTGGCGCGCATCATGACCGCCGAGCAGGGCAAGCCGCTGGCAGAGGCGCGCGGCGAGGTGGTCTACGGCGCGAGCTTCCTCGAGTGGTTCGCCGAGGAAGGCCGCCGCATCTACGGCGAGACCATTCCCAGCACCGATGCGAACAAGCGCTTCCTGGTGCTGAAGCAGCCGATCGGCGTCTGTGCGGCGATCACGCCGTGGAACTTCCCCGTAGCGATGATCACGCGCAAGGTCGCGCCGGCGCTGGCCGCGGGCTGCCCGGTGGTGATCAAGCCGGCCGAACAGACGCCGTTGTCGGCGCTCGCCTGCGCCGAACTCGCGATGCGTGCCGGCATGCCGGCCGGCGTGCTGAACGTGCTCAGCGCCGACGCGCCGAACTCGATCGCGATCGGCCGCGTGCTGTGCGCGAGCGACGTCGTGCGCCACCTGTCGTTCACCGGCAGCACCGAGGTCGGCCGGATCCTGATGCAGCAGTGCGCGCCGACGGTCAAGAAGCTGAGCCTCGAGCTCGGCGGCAACGCGCCGTTCATCGTCTTCGACGACGCCGACCTCGACAGCGCGGTCGAAGGCGCGATGATCAGCAAGTACCGCAACGCCGGCCAGACCTGCGTCTGCGCGAACCGGCTCTACGCGCAGGACGGCATCTACGACGCCTTCGTGCGCAAGCTCGCCGAGAAGGCGCAGGCGATCAAGGTCGGCAACGGCTTCGAGGCCGGCGTCAACCAGGGGCCGCTGATCGACGCCGCGGCGATCGCGAAGGTCGAATCGCACGTCGCCGACGCGCTGGCCAAGGGCGCCAAGGTCGTGGTCGGCGGCAGCCGCATCGGCGAGCGCTTCTACACGCCGACCGTGCTCGCCGAGGTCACGGCCGACATGCTGTGCGCGCGCGAGGAGACCTTCGGCCCGGTGGCGCCGGTGTTCCGCTTCAAGACCGAAGCCGAGGCGATCGCGCTCGCCAACGCCACCGAGTACGGCCTGGCGAGCTACTTCTACAGCCGCGACATCGGCCGCATCTTCCGCGTCGGCGAGGCGCTCGAGTACGGCATGGTCGGCATCAACACCGGGCTGATCTCGACCGCCGAGGTGCCCTTCGGCGGCGTCAAGCAGAGCGGCCTCGGGCGCGAAGGCGCGCACCAGGGCATCGACGACTACGTCGAGCTCAAGTACCTCTGCCTGGGCGACGTGCTGAAGTAGCGCTGCCGCGCCGTCAGCCGTCGTTCGCCGCGCCGGCCGCGCCGCGCTCGCGGCGGTTCGCGAAGCCCTCGCGGCCGCCGGCCGGCGCCGCGGCCGCCTGGCCGAGCGCGAGCCGCAGCAGTTCGTCGGCCGCACTGCCGTGCTGCGGATAGGCGGCGATGCCGACCCTGGCCAGGGTTAATCCACCGCTAACCATAACCGGCCAGACAGGACACTTCAGATTAACTGCCGTCCGCTATGGAT